>CAKUMP010000145.1 GCA_934667795.1 uncultured Chthoniobacterales bacterium
CGTTAGGGACAGACCCCTTCGAGCGTTCCGTTAGGGACAGACCCCTTCGAATGTTTCGTTAGGGACAGACCCCTCCCGAGCGTTTCATTAGGGACAGACCCCTCCCGAGCGTTTCATTAGGGACAGACCCCTTCGAGCGTTCTGTTAGGGACAGACCCCTTCGAATGTTCCGTTAGGGACAGAGCCGTAAGCAGACTTCCGAGCGTTCCATTAGGAATTAGGGACAGAGCCGTAAGCAACCTTTATCCGCAGATTTACGCAGATTTTTAAGAGAACTTTAATGAACTTTAATTTCTGAATTAAAAAAATTTCCAATCTTCAATAATTTTAGTCTTATATCTTTTTGTAAACTTGACGTCCATGCGTGAAACTTTTCCAGGACGCTTCATCTTTCGACTCTTCTCCTTATTTTCCATAAAAAACAAAAAAATAATCTGCATAAATCTGCGGATCCTTTCTCTTGTTTTTCGAGTTTATGAATAAGTTAGCGCCTATGGGCATCGCTCCCAGGGGCAGAAAAATTTTTGTCACAATGCATACTCGCGCTTGCAAATGAGAATGAATCTCATTAGATTGGAAGTCTATGAAATTATCTGAACGGATGAAACGAGTTTTGTTAATGATGGGAATAATTGGGGGGATGGGATGTCTGCAGGCGCAGGACACGGTGGTATTTGCGTTAAAGCCGGATAAAGATCCGGAGAAGATGCAGGAAGAAAAAGGGAAGCTGGAAGCGTATCTGGGGAAAGAATTAGGGAAAAAGGTGGAAGTGGTGATTCCTTTATCCTCCGCAGTGATTTTACAGGGGCTGGAAAATGGTTCTATTGACGCCGGGTACTTGAGTGGCACGGATATGGTGGGGGTTAAAGATGCCGGGACGGGAGAAATTCTGGTTGCCGGGGAAATAGAAGGGAATCCGTGGTACAAGAGCTACTGGATTTCACTGAAAGAAAAGCCATATACCTCGGTAGAAGATTTGAAAGGGAAGTCGGTAGCATTCAGTAGTGCGACCAGTACGTCCGGGTTTGTGATTCCGTATTGGGATCTGGTGAAAAAAGGATTGCTGGAAAAGGGAGATAAGCCGGAAAAATATTTTGGAGAAGGAAATGTTTTTTACGGAACAGGTTATGTCTCTGCTGCTGAACGCGTGTTAAATGGCGATGCGGAAGCGGCTGCGGTCAGTTATTATGTTCTGGATAAGGACAAACATCTGAACGCAGAACAGCGTGCGAAATTAAAAATGATCGCTTCGCAACAACCGGTTCCTACACATGTGATCGCTGTACGCAGCGCTCTGGATAAAGACACAAAAACCGCTTTAAAGGCAGCTGTGCTGAAGTTGAATGAAGACGAAAATACAGAACTTCGCGATAAACTTTTCACTTCGAAATTGATCGTCGTGGAAGATGAAGACGCACACCTCGAAAGTATTCAGGAAGCACTGGAACTCGTAAAAGCGATCCATTAATAGCAAATAGCAGATTTTGCAAAATGGATGAGAGATTTGATGATTTATTGATGAAATATCAATAAAGTATTCATAAAACTTTAATAAAATTTCCATACAAGTTATTTCTTTCATTAAATCTGAAGCAGACAATGGAGGGAAAATTCCCATGAGGAAAAAGTGGGATCTTCCTGAAATTGTCTGTTTTAGGTTGAAGGGAAAGGGGGGAGGGGTTTAAACCATTAGAGCGAATATGACAGTATCGACGGTTGCAGTGAAAGGAGAGAAAGAGCCACCACCCTTGATTCAGATCAAGGGGTTAGGTTTGCGCCGTAATGATCGCTGGTTATTTCGGGGCGTGGATTTAAATGTCGAGCCGGGGAAATTTGTAGCGGTGGTGGGGCCTTCTGGGGTTGGGAAAACGAGTTTTTTGAATTGCCTGGCGGGAATGGTGGAGCCGACGGAAGGAGAAATTTTATTTTGCTGCCGTCCGGACTGTCCGCATCGGCCTGTGGAATTTCAGCACCGTCTGGGGATGATTTTTCAGAATTTCAATTTGGTACCGAATGCGAGTTTATTGAACAATGTATTGTGTGGGCGATTGAGTGCATACCATTGGGCGCGGACCCTGATGGGGTTTCCGTCGCGGGACCGTCAGGAAGCCTTTGCATTGTTGCATGATTTGGGGTTGGGGGGATGCGCGAGGAGATGGGCGGCAGAAGTTTCCGGGGGGGAGCAGCAGAGAACGGCTGTAGCGCGGGCATTATTTCAGGAGCCGGGGTTATTTTTAGCCGATGAACCGGTATCTAACCTGGATCGTTATTTCAGTGGAAGGGTTCTGGGGATTTTGCGGCAGCAGGCACGCGAACAGAAACGATCGGTATTTTGTGTGCTGCATAACCCGGAATTTGTCGAAATGTTTGCGGATGTCGTTTTGAGTTTTGACCCCATGGATGGTTCCCAGTGGAAATTGAGAGAAATTCAGTCATGAGGGAAATCGATAAACCAGATCAGGGAGGGGGAAGGAAGCCACAGCAGCAAATGCCTGTGATTCCTGAATATAAGGAATTACCCTGGTATCAGCGGTTTACAGTGACCGGCGTCACGCTGGTTTTATTTATCATCGCCTTCATTGCCAGTGGCAGTACCCTGCGCGGACCGAACCGGGAACTGGATTATGTGGCGAATTTCTGGCGGTTTTTGCAGAAAATGTTTCCGCCGGACCTTTCGGATACGAAAAAGGTTTTGTATGCATTGCTGGAGACCGCACAGATTGGAGTGGTTGCGACCAGTTTTGCGATTGTGGTGGCTTTTCCGATTGCAGTCGCAGCGGCACAGAATTTATCTCCGCAATGGCTGGTCCTGTGCATGCGGATGTTATTGAATGTGGTACGGACAATCCCGTCATTGATCTGGGCCTTGATTGCGGTTGCAATTGTCGGTCCCAATGCCCTGGCGGGTGTGATTGCGCTCGCATTTTATAGTCTGGGGTACTTGGGGAAATTTTTTAGTGACACCATTGAGTCCGCAGACATTGAAGTTGCCCGTGGGTTACGGGTGATGGGAGCGAACCGAATTCAGGCATTTCAATATGGGCTGTGGCCGAACATCAAGCCCTTGATCTGGAGTTACTCCCTCTGGATGCTGGAATATAATATCCGTTCTGCATCCATTATCGGATACGTCGGTGCCGGCGGTGTAGGCTTTCAACTCTTTGTGTACCAGGAATACGGACAATGGGACAAATTCAGCACCGTCCTGATCTTTATCCTCGTCGTTGTCACCATCCTCGACTTCCTGGGCGAATGGATCCGTAAAAAAATTACAAAAAAATTGCATTACTCTCGCATGTCCAAGTAACCATTGCCTATTTCGGGTTAAACGAAGTCTGGACAAGGTTGGGAGAGTTTCTAGAATGGGGAGGATATGTCCACAGCATCGTTCGTTCATTTACATCTTCACACACAGTATTCCGTTCTGGATGGAGCGGTTCGTATTAAGGATTTGATGAAAAAGGCGGGGGAATATGGCATGCCAGCGGTGGCCATGACTGACCACGGGAACATGTTTGGGGCAGTGGAATTTTTCCAGGCGGCAAAAAAAGCCGGGATCAAGCCGATTTTGGGGTGTGAAGTGTATATGGCATTCGGCTCCATGAAGGAAAAAAAGGTAGCCTCTTCACGTGAGGCTTCCACGCATCTGACCTTGCTTTGCCGGAACAACCAGGGGTATCAGAATTTGATCAAACTGGTATCGATGGCCTATCTGGAGGGGTTTTATTACAAACCGCGGATTGATCATGAACTTCTGGCCAAACATGCGGAAGGGCTGATTTGTTTGAGCGGGTGTTTGAACGGGGAAATTAACCGGTACATTTTGGATGGACAAATGGATCTGGCGGAAGACCTGGCGTTAAAATACAAAAAACTGTTCGGAGACGACGGGTTTTATCTGGAGTTGCATAATCACGGGATTGAGCAACAGATGGAATGTAACCGGGGATTATTAGAAATTTCTAAAAAACATAATATCCCTGTTGTCGCGGCTAATGATGTCCACTTTCTGGAGCGTTCTCATCATGAAGCGCATGATGTTTTTATTTGTATCGGGACGGGGGCGTTACAGCAGGATGAAAAACGCATGCATTATTCGGAGGAGCTGTATTTCAAAAGTCCGGAAGAAATGCGCGACCTGTTTACGGATTGTCCGGAAGCCATTGAAAACACCTTGAAAATTGCAGAATTATGCAATGTCGAGATGGAGTTTTATAAAACAAAATATCCGGAATTCCCGATGCCGGAGGGAGGGGAGCGCTCTATCTATTTGCGAGAGCTATGTGAAGCAGGGTTGCGAGAACGTTATCCGGATACGATGGATACAGATCCGGAAATTTCCAAACGTCTGGATTATGAATTGAGCGTGATTGAGCGGATGGGGTTCGTCAGTTACTTTTTAATTGTCTGGGACTTTATTGATTTTGCAAAAAAGAATGGAATTCCGGTGGGACCCGGACGTGGTTCTGCTGCGGGCTCTCTGGTGGCGTATGTTTTGCGTATTACCGATGTGGATCCATTTAAATTCGGTCTGATTTTTGAACGATTCCTGAACCCGGAACGTGTGAGCCCGCCGGACGTGGATATCGATTTTTGCGTCATGAGACGAAACGAAGTGATTGATTATGTCCGCAGGAAATATGGCGAACGCGCGGTTTCCCAGATTGTGACCTTTAACACCTTGGGCGCGAAAAATGCGGTGCGGGATGTCGCGCGTGTGTTGGGGTGGTCGTATGGCGATGGAGATCGTGTGGCAAAAATGATTCCAAACGAATTGAACATTTCGTTGAGCAAGGCGGTGGAACTGAATAAGGAGTTGAAGACGGCTATTGAGCAGGAACCGTCCACGCGTCAGTTATGGGAGTATGCGCTGTTGCTGGAAGGGCTGTGCCGGAATACCGGGGTGCACGCGGCGGGGGTCGTGATTGGGGATAGGGATTTAAGTGAATATATTCCGCTGTGCAAGGGGAAGGAAGATGAAGTGATCACGCAATATGCGATGGGACCTCTGACGGATCTCGGGATGTTGAAAATGGATTTTTTGGGGCTAAAGAACCTGACTGTGATTGAGGATGCGGTCCGGCTGATCAACCACCATAACCCGGAGTTTGATCTTGAAAAAATCCCCTTGGAAGATCAGCCCTGTTTTGATTTGTTGAATCGAGGAGAAACTGTTGGCGTGTTCCAGTTGGAATCCGGTGGAATGGCGAACCTGTGTAAACGGTTTGATATTAACAGCATTGAAGATATCAGTGCGTTGCTCGCGTTGTATCGCCCGGGACCGATGGACTTGATTGATGATTATGTGGAACGGAAACGCGGGCGTAAAAAAATCAAATATGAACATCCGTTACTGGCAGAAGTTTGTGCCGGGACGTACGGGATTATGAGGAGCAGGTGCAAAAAGCAGCGAACCTGCTGGCAGGGTTCAGTCTGGGAGAAGCGGATTTGCTGCGCCGCGCCATGGGGAAAAAAGATAAGGAAAAAATGGCCCTGGAACGTGCCAAGTTCACGAAAGGGTGCATCGAAACAAATCAGATCGAAGAAGATCGCGCAAATCGTATCTTCGACCTTCTGGAAAAGTTCGCCGGATATGGCTTTAATAAAAGTCATAGCGCCGCTTACGCCATCATCAGCTATCGCACTGCTTATCTGAAAGCAAATTACCCGGTGGAATTCCTGTGCGGATTATTAAGTCATGAAATTAATAATACCGACAAAATTTCTGTTCTGGTCAATGAATGTAAACGGATGGGGATTGAAATCCTCCCGCCGGATGTCAATCGAAGCGGACTGAAATTTCGTCCGGAAAAAACAGAATCCGGCAAAGCCATCCGTTATGGACTGGCAGCGATTAAAAACGTGGGCGAAGGCGCAATGGAAGCTGCGGTGCGAGATCGCGCTTCAGGAGGCGATTTTACTTCCTTACAGGATTTTTGTAACCGTTTGGACTCACGCTCTGTAAATAAAAAAGTGCTGGAAAGCCTGGTGAAATGCGGTGCATTTGATTTTACCGGACACGATCGCGCCCGGTTGTTTGCAAGCATTGATGCTTCACTGTCCTTTGCCGCGTCTGCGCATCGAGATCGCGCAACCGGGCAGACATCCTTGTTTGATCTTCTTGATGATACCTCCGGCGGGGATCCTGTAGAGGAAGTCGTGAACTTTTTCCCATGGACGGTGGAGGAAAAACTTCAGTACGAAAAAGAACTTCTGGGCTTTTATGTGACAGGTCACCCACTGGATGCTTATCGGGAACAGTT
>CAKUMP010000146.1 GCA_934667795.1 uncultured Chthoniobacterales bacterium
GGTCCAACCCGGTTGAAGGTTCGTCGAGAAGAAGCACTTTTGGGTTGTGGAGAAGGGCTTTAGCGATTTCAACGCGACGTTGGAGCCCTCCCGAAAGGGTTTCCACCAGGTCATTGGCGCGGGTATCGACGCCGAGATGGGCGAGGCGGGCAGCAATTTCATTTTCCAGAGGTTTCCCTTTCATTCCATAAAGATTTCCCTGATGACGCAGGTTCTCGACGACTTTGAGTTTTTTATCGAGACTGGGAGCCTGAAAGACGACCCCGAGTGTATTACGAACTAAATTTGGTGAGGCGATCAGATCCATGCCCTGGAGGTGGACTTCTCCTGAATCGGGCTGGATGAGGGTGGCAAGAATGCGAAAAAGGGTCGTTTTCCCGCCTCCATTCGGCCCCAGAAGTCCAAAAATTTCTTTGGGCTGCACTTGAAACGAAACAGAGTTGACCGCTTTACGTTGTCCAAAGGACTTGCAAAGTTTTTGTACAGAAAGGCTTGGTGAGTTAGATGAGGTAGTCACTGGAATTAAATTTAATCGTAAGCAAGTGGACGGACGAGTTTAAGGTATTGACCGGGAGCATATTTTACGAAGAAAAAAACTTCGCCATTGGGGCCAAGATTTTCACTGTCGTCCTGCGCCTGGTAAAGGAAGAAACGTTTTGAATCGTCGCGTCCGATGGCACGCATGCTGGAATCTGCGTACTGGAGTGGACGGTCAAATGCAAGCAGAAGAGACGTTTGATGAAAAGCAAGAACAGGTGTATCGACGGCTAACCCTGTGGACGGGATAAAATAAGAAATGTCTCCCACGGCAGTCGATTGCGTCGTCGATTCTATATCCGCCAGATGTCTGGAATGGTATTGGACAAAGAATGCCGCCCCCGCCATCAGAACGAGAAACACGAAACAGAGCACAAGAAGGCAGCGAGGGATGCTGCCGGATTCAGGTAAACTATTGGAATGAGGTGCCACAGGCATAGTGGCTTATCATAGTCCGGGTAGGGATAAGGAGCAATATTCTAATTCCAGATTTTTGACAGAATCCGGATTTAGGGCTGGAGTGACTAAACAGGAAATGGCATAGCTGAAGGAGTGAAATCCATATGGAAAACTCTTGGCTGCTTGTTGTTTTTTGTCATGATGGCTTGTGCCGGGGTGCTCGCAGCGAAATGGTGGGTAGTTCCTGAACCGATCGGAACCGGACCAGGACCAGAGGTGGGGGCGCAATTTGAGGTGAATCCAACCAAAGAAGAAACGGTTTTGATCGGTAATGTTCCCAAAGACTTGCGCGATGCCATGTTTCGACTGGAAAATGGACTCGATATCGAAGATGCGCTGAACAATAAACGGGTCGAACAAAGAACCGAACCGTTTCAGATCAAGGTGCTGCGGCACGATCTGGACTTTGCTCTCGTTCAGGAAATCCCCAACGGAGAAACGTTCTGGATTCCCATCAACGTCCTCGGCGAATGGTAAGGTTAAATTATGCGTTTTCGGCGCGGAATTTATTTACGAAATATTCCATCGTATGATAGATCACTGAGCGTGTATCGTGCTTGGATTCCCATCCGAGCAGGGTGCGGGCTTTGGTGACATCCGGGATGCGGCGATCACAATCTTCATACCCTTTTCCATAAAATTCTTCAGAGGAAACAACGACCGTTTCAGGTGTCGGGTCGCCTGGCTGACGGAATTCCTCATTGAAAACTTCCTGCATTTTTTCTGCAAGCTGAGCGATAGTGACTTCGTTTTCCGGCGTTCCGATGTTGAAGATCTGGCGATCACAAACCCCGTTGGGGTTTTCCAGAATGCGAACGATACAATCCACTGCATCGTCGATATAGGTGTAGGCACGGTAGTTTTTTCCGCCATCTACCAGCTTGATTGGCGTTCCATAGAGGAGTGCGTTCATGAAATGGCTGAACACACGTGGGTTTCCGGCTTTTTCACTCGGCAAGTAGTCAATACGAGGTCCAATAAAGTTAAATGGACGGATAATCGAGTAGTTCAGGCGGCCTTCGAGTCCGTAAGCGTGAAGTACCCGTTCGAGCAATTGTTTGGCACAGGCGTAAATCCAGCGATGATTTTCCACGGGGCCCATGATGAGAGGAGTGGTGTCTTCATGAAAAGGAAATGGCATTTCTGCAGGATCTTTGCCAAGCACGCTGGCAACCGTTTTTCCATAAACTTCACAGGTAGAAAACTGCACGATGCGTTTCCCGTATTTTACACAAAGTTCTGCGATTTTGAGGTTTTCTGTAAAGTTCAGGTCAAAAACGCCAAGCGGGTCGATCACATAGAGGCTGGGGTTCGCAAAAGCAACCAGATCGACGATCAGATCATGTTCTTTTGTGAGTTCTTCCAGACGCGCATCATCATTTCGGATATCCAGATGAAGATAGGTTAATTTGGGACTTCCAAGGGAAGTTTCCAGTTTTTGATCATCAATATCGACCGCAGTAAGGTCATGGACGCCATCCGCGACCAGCCGTTCGGTTAAGTTTGCTCCGATAAATCCACCTGCTCCAAGTAATAAAATCTTCATGAGAACCTTCTTTTTTCTATGCGAGAGAGAGAAAGTCAATCATTTTTAAGATATGAGTGAAATTCTGGCGAATCCTGTATTGTTTGGAAGTGATAAAACGGAAAGAGTTTTGGCAGTTGAAATGGGGAGAAATGGGCGGATGCGGTTGTATCGACGCGAGAAGGAGAGCGAGGCTGTCGTCACCGAAGAAAGGGATTTTCTTCCTTACTTGTGGCTAAGAGAAGGAATGGTGGTTCCGAATGGGGAGTGCCGCTTGCTGGGAGGAGACGCTGCGTATAGTTATTTAGCCGTTTTTGAAAATTGGTTGGGGATGCAGGAGTTTCGCAAAAAATTGCGGGAAAATCGAATAGACCATTTTTATATTTCGGATCCTGTCCAGCAGTTTTTGATGAACAGTGGGGTGACTTTATTTAACGGAATGGAATTCAATGAGTTACGGCGGATGCAGGTGGATCTGGAGACATTTTGCGAGAAGGGGTACGATTTTCCAAACCCGGAACGCCCGGGAGATGTAATTCTGGCAATTGCGATGTCGGATTCGAGCGGATGGGAAGAGTTTCTGGTGGGAGATCGGGAAGATCCTGTGGGCAGTGAGGAACGCCTGATACAGGAATTGAATGCCCGTATCAAGGAACGGGATCCGGATGTGTTAGAAGGACATAACTTGTTTAACTTTGATTTACCCTATTTGGAGAAACGTGCAAAACGGCATGGGATCAAACTGAACTGGGGGCGGGATGGGTCGCGGATGCGTTCAAGAAATTCTCGTGTGCAAATTGCAGAAAGAAGTGTGGATTATACCCGGTTTGAGGTGGATGGACGGCATATTGTGGACACTCTCATTCTGGTGCAGTTTTATGATATCGGAAGCCGGTCGCTGGAAAGTTTTGGCTTAAAAGAAGTGGCGCGACATTTCGGCGTCGCAGGGGGAATCCCCAATGACGGTAATGGGCAGAATGGTGGAAAAAAGGACAAGAATGCGGAAAATGGGCGGACGGAACTGGAAGGAAGCGAGATTCAGGACGCATTTTTTGAAGATCCGGAAAAACTGCGAAAATATGCGCTGGAGGATGTCCGGGAGACACGAGCGATTTCTGACTTGTTGAGTCCCAGTTATTTTACACAGGCGCAGATTTTTCCGTATAATTATCAGAATGTGATCGTGCGTGGGAATGCGACACGGATTGATGCCTTATTTTTAAGAGAGTACTTGCGACAGGAGCATTCGATTCCGGGATTGCCGGAGGTGCAGTCCTTTGCAGGTGGCTACACGGATGTTTTTATTACAGGCGTAGCACGACCGGTCTGGCATTGTGACGTGACTTCCCTGTACCCCTCGGTGATGCTGAAGGACGAGCAGTTTCCTGAGCAGGATAGTTTGGGGATATTTGGTGGGCTTTTGAAAGATCTTCGAGAATTTCGAATCTGGGCAAAACGTCAGATGCAGAGCGCAAAGGAAAAGAGTGAATACCAGAAATATGATGCGCTCCAGAGTACATTTAAGATTCTGATCAACAGTTTTTATGGGTATTTAGGATTCTCACAGGCACATTTTGCAGATTTTGAAGCTGCCGCAGAAGTGACACGCGTGGGGCGGGAAATTCTGGTGCAGATGGTGGAATGGTTGGGAGAACGCGGAGCAAAAGTGATCGAAATTGACACCGATGGGGTTTATTTCTGCCCACCGAATGGCGAAAAGCCGGAAGACCTGGAAGCCGCCATGCAGGCCGTATTGCCCGCCGGGATTGAGGTGGAACTGGATAGTAGCTATGAGGCAATGTTCAGTTACAAAGCAAAGAATTATGCGCTGTTAAAATCGGATGGCGGTTTGCTGATCAAAGGTGCCGCATTAAAATCACGTGGACTGGAAAAATTCCAGCGTGAATTTATGGAACAGATGATCCGTTTGATTCTGGAAGAAAAACCACACGAAGTAAAACGCTTGCAGGAGGCATTCGAAGAGGGGCTTCGCTCCGGAACATGGCCGGTCAAACGGTTTTTCAAAACAGAAACACTCGCAGATTCTCCTCAGACGTACGCACAAAAAATCAAGGAAGGGCGTCGAAACCGGGCCGCCGCCTATGAACTCGCTCTGGCATCAGGCCGCGAATTCCGCGCAGGGGACCAGGTCAGTTATTATGTCACCGGAACCAAAAAACGTGTGACCGTGTATGACCACGCAAAACTCGCCACCGACTTCGATCCCGATAAGCGGGACGAAAATGTCGAATACTATGTCGCAAAACTCCAGGAACTCGTGAAAAAATTCGACGACTATATCGAGTAAAATTTAGGAGTGCCGACGTCCTCGGCGGCTTTGGAGTGCGGCGGTTCCCGCCGCTTTGGATCATAGCGAATGGGTTGTGCGAACAACCTTTGCATTCCGAAACTTACATGTTGTTCGAACCAAAGCGGTGCAGAGCCCCGCACTCCAAATTCTTTCCGTGGGGAGGGAAAACTCTCTGACATGCCAGAGAGAGTTTATAAAAAATACTTGATTGAAATATTTCTTTTTATTTATTGTTCAGCCATCCCTACTATTTTGTACCATTATGTTTTGGCAATTAGTTTCGCGAGAAGTACGCAATTATATTTTCAAACCACAGCTGCTTTTGGAAAAAACGACGTCCCCATCGGAAGGTGAATAGTTAAAGCAGTTTTTCCAATTTATCGACGAGGTTGTTTAAGACGTTGAAAGTGGCTTCGATGGGTTCGGGTTGGGTCATGTCCACGCCGGCGAGTTTAAGAGCATCCAATGGGAAGCAGGAGCCGCCGGTGCGGAGAAATGCGAGGTAATTTTCTGCCGCATTTGGTTGTTGATCGATGATCTGCCGAGCGAGGGCATGTGCTCCGGAAATTCCAGTTGCGTATTGATAGGCGTAGAAATTGGAATAAAGATGCGTGTGGAATTTTGCCCATATAATACCCTGTTGATCGCGGTCGAGTTCGACTTCTCCCCCATAGACTTCGCCGATTAAATCGGAGAGCAGGTGGTTGAGTGTATCTGCGGTCAGGGCCTGCCCTTTTTCTGCACGTTCATGAATCGCGAGTTCGAAACGTGCCAGGGTAGGCATGATGTAAAAATAACGGTAGAAATTGCCCATTGCTTCTTCAATCAACGCAATCTGATGGGCGGGGTTATCAAAGGTATTGAAAAGGTGATGACGCACCATTGCCTGGTTAAAATTGGAAGCAACTTCTGCGGCGAATAACCCGTAGCGGGTGTAGCGGTAAAGGTTTTGTGTCTGGCGAGTGAAATACGAGTGGAGGGAGTGACCAAGTTCATGTGCCAGAGTGGAAAGCCCCTGGAGGTTTTCTGTGTAACTCATGAAAATAAAAGGATGCGTCCCCTGGGTGCCGGAAGAAAATGCGCCCATCCGTTTTCCTTTATTCTGACAAAAATCCACCCAGCGTTCCTGCAGACATCCCCGACGCAGCGCTTCTGTGTATTCATTCCCCAGGGGTTGCATACCATCAGCAATCCATTCCACAGCCTTTGCGTAAGGGATCACGGGTTTATCCTGACTCAAGGGAGCTTTCAGATCGTATTCATACATTTTATCCAGCCCCAGCGCTCGCTTGCGAATGCGCCAGTAACGATGCCACACCGGCAGGTTCTTTTTGAAAACGTCGATCAGGTTATGAAAAACTTC
>CAKUMP010000147.1 GCA_934667795.1 uncultured Chthoniobacterales bacterium
AACGGAACGCTCGGGGGTCTGTTTACAGCTCTGTCCCTACCAGGCCGTTTGGAGGTCTGTTTACAGCTCTGTCCCTACCAGAACGTTCGGAGGTTGTGTACAGCTCTGTCCCTAATGGGACGCTTGGAGGTTGTGTACGGCTCTGTCCCTAACGGAACGTTCGGAGGTTGTGTACGGCTCTGTCCCTAACGTTCGGAGGTTGTTTATGGCTCTGTCCCTAACAGAACGTTCGGAGGTTGTGTACGGCTCTGTCCCTAATGGGACGTTCGGAGGATGTTTACAGCTCTGTCCCTAACAGAACGTTCGGAGGATGTTTACAGCTCTGTCCCTAATGGGACGCTCGGGGGTCTGTTTACAGCTCTGTCCCTAACGGAACGCTCGGGGGTCTGTTTACCGCTCTGTCCCTACCAGGCCGTTTGGAGGTCTGTTTACCGCTCTGTCCCTAACGGAACGCTCGGGGGTCTGTTTACAGCTCTGTCCCTACCAGGCCGTTTGGAGGTCTGTTTACAGCTCTGTCCCTAACGAGTCGTTCGGAGGTATGTTTACAGCTCTGTCCCTACCAGGCCGTTTGGAGGTCTGTTTACAGCTCTGTCCCTACCAGGCCGTTCGAAGGTCTGTTTACAGCTCTGTCCCTAACGGAACGCTCGAGGGTCTGTTTACAGCTCTGTCCCTAATGGAATACAGCACTCCCGAATTAGCACAAATCCGACTTTAAAAATGCAATGTTTGGAATGTGACTCCCTGCGACACTTTGATTCGAATGATTCGGGAGTTGCGATTGCCTAGAACATTTTCACATATCCAATTCGATAGGATCCAGAGCGGTGGGAACTGCCGCATTCCAAAATCCGGGCGACATGTCACCAAGTTACACCTGAAACATACAATGGGAGAGGATGAGATGTCGCAAGATGCTAAGCGGAAATGACTTGAGGAGAACGTTCTCGCACCCGGCAGGTAAGAAGGCCGGTTTCATGTTTCATGTGAGGAACACAAGAGTTGCAAAGGATTTTTATAATAATTTCTATGTATTTTGTGTCGAGTCTGGGTTAGGGTACGGCTTATAATGAAGTCCAGTTATCATATTCATGGGATGTCTTGCCAGGGTTGTCGCAAGCATGTGGAAGGGGCGTTGTCAAAAGTTCCGGGGGTTCGTTCTGCACAGGTGGATCTTGAAAAAGCAGAAGCGGTGATGGAGATGGACGCATCGATCCCGCTTGAAACTTTCCAGGCAGCACTGGCGAAAGTGGGAGAACAATACCACATCCACCATCCGGGCGAACATGTTCCTTCCGCGTCTTCTTTAAAATCAACACCTCGCGGAGAAGGAACCGGAGTTTTTTATTGTCCGATGCATTGTGAAGGCGAGAAAACGTATGAGGCTCCCGGGGACTGTCCGGTTTGTGGAATGGATCTGGTGGAGGAACAAAATTTATCTACGCTTCCATCCGAACAATGGACCTGTCCCATGCACCCTGAGATTGTCCAGGATGATCCCGGCGCCTGTTCGATCTGTGGCATGGATCTGGTCCCGATGCAACCCAGTCTCTCGGCGGAAGAAAAAAACTTTCAATCGCTACGCAAAAAATTCGGAATTGCTTTTCTTTTCACCTTCCCGATTTTCCTGATCGCGATGAGTGAAATGATTCCTGACAATCCCCTGTATCGGGTTATGGAACAAAAGCACTGGAACTGGATCCAGTTTGTTCTCTCGATTCCTGTCGTATTTTACGCCACCTGGATGTTCTTTGAACGCGCATGGAAAAGTATCAGGTACTGGAACCTCAATATGTTTACCCTGATCGGTATCGGTGCCGGTGTTGCCTGGATATTCAGTTTTTTCGGAATGCTTTTCCCCGACTTTTTCCCCGATCAATTTAAATCGGAACACGGGGGAGCGGTTCATGTTTATTTTGAAGCCGCAACGGTCATCCTGACCTTGGTCCTTCTCGGGCAATTGCTGGAAGCTCGGGCGCATAGCAATACCAATTCCGCAATTAAAGAACTTTTAAAATTAGCACCCAATAAAGCCGTAAAGGTCGTCGAAGGCGAAGAAGTGGAAGTCCGTATCGATCAAATCGAAGTCGGCGACATTTTAAAAGTCAAACCCGGCGAAAAAATTCCGGTGGATGGAAGCATTTCCGAAGGTGCCACCAGTGTGGATGAATCCATGATTACCGGAGAACCAATCCCAGTGGACAAAGCCACCGGGGACGCTGTCACCAGTGGGACAATTAATGGCAATCAGGTATTTTTGATGCGTGCGGAAAAAATTGGCAGTGACACGCTGTTATCGCAGATCATCCACATGGTGAATGATGCTAGCCGGAGTCGCGCGCCGATTCAGAATCTGGCAGATAAAGTATCGGCCTATTTTGTTCCGGTAGTCGTACTTATTTCGGTCCTGACTTTTATTGTCTGGGCGCTGTGGGGGCCTGATCCTGCGTATGTCTATGCACTAGTCAATGCGATTGCGGTTTTAATTATTGCCTGTCCGTGCGCACTGGGACTTGCCACTCCGATGTCCGTCATGGTCGGAGTCGGAAAAGGCGCGCAAAATGGTGTGCTCATTAAAAATGCCGAAGCACTCGAAAAAATGGATAAAGTGGACACACTTATCATCGATAAAACCGGGACCATCACAGAAGGCAAACCCACCGTCGAAAACGTCGGGACCTTTCATCCCACTCTCACTGAAAACGACATTCTGCAATATATTATTTCCCTGAACAGCAACAGCGAACACCCGCTGGCAGAAGCCACGGTAAAATTTGGAAAAGAAAAAAATGTCTCGCCCCTGGCATCAGACAATTTTAACGCAGTCACAGGCAAGGGCGTCAAAGGAAAAGTCGAAGGCAAAAATGTTGCATTAGGAAATCCTAAACTCATGAATGATGTTCAGGCCCCCATTTCTCCGAAAATGGAAGCGGAAGCAAAGGTCTGGCAGCAACAGGGGAAAACCATTTCCTTTTTATCCATTGACGAAACTGTTTCCGGGTATGTCGTGATCAGCGACAAAATCAAGCCGACCAGCGCACTCGCGATTAAAACGCTCCAGGAAAAAGGAATCGATGTCGTCATGCTGACCGGAGACAACCATGATACCGCCCAGGCGGTCGCAAAAGAATTAGGTTTGACTGATTTCAAAGCCAGCATGTTGCCTGAGGACAAATTGATGGAAGTGGAAAAACTTCAAAAAACCGGAAAGGTGGTTGCGATGGCCGGGGATGGGATTAATGACGCCCCGGCTTTGGCAAAAAGTGATGTAGGAATTGCGATGGGGACAGGGACAGATGTTGCAATTGAGAGTGCGATGATTACCCTTGTGAAGGGAGACTTGCACGGCATTGTAAAAGCCAGGAATTTGAGTCATGAGACGATGCAGAACATCAAGCAGAATTTATTTTTTGCGTTGATCTACAACACCCTTGGGGTACCGATTGCAGCGGGGGTTTTGTTCCCGTTCCTTGGGATATTGCTGTCCCCGATGACAGCCGCACTTGCCATGAGTTTCAGTTCGGTCTCGGTCATAGCCAACGCCCTGCGCCTGCGCGCGAAAAAAATTTAGGGAGCTTTTCTATTTCACGCCAAGGTCGCTACGGGGAATTGTCTTTTAAGGATTTATCCGCAGAGTTACAGATCAATTTCTCCTGTTTTTTTATCCGCAGAATGGCGTCTTCGCAATAGCCTGTCTAACTCGTACTTGTGTGAAAACAGGCATTAACGCAGATTTACACAGATTTTTTTGAGGAAGAATAATACGAAAACCAGTGAGGTGGTACACGCCAGAAGAATATCTCACACGAAGGGACGAAGCCACGAAGGATTTCTTGATTAGTCGCTGAACTCGCGGAAAAGCACAGAAGTTTTTTATTCTTAAACTTCCGCGTTCTTCCGCGTTTTTCCGCGGCCTATAAAAATCCTTGGCGTGAAACTCTCTTTTCAGGGGTGACATGTCGCCACGCCCCTAAATTTTCTCGACCTGATTATTTATCTGGGCTAAGATAAGGAGATGAACATCCCGTTGCCTATCCCGTGAATCAGAACAAGAAACCCAGGAAAAAATCTCGCTTCAGACAACGCTTTCGCTTTTTCCTGTTGTTTTCTTTCACGACTCTTTTTCTCGTGATTTTTGTTCTGGCTATTTTTTACCGTGCAGGAAAATTACACGACTGGGCACTGAATTATGCGCGCGAAAGCATCCAGAAAACAGGTGGGACTCTCGAAGTTGCAGCTTTTAAAGGGGGATTGCTCTCTCCTGTTTCTCTTCAGGGGCTGAAACTGACGATTGACCCGGAACATGGCGATACGATCCATGCTTCGATCGATTCACTCACACTCGATATCCATTGGTCACGCTTGTGGACAAAAGACTACTGGTTCGAATCGCTTCATTTACAAAATCCAAATGTCGAAATTATTTATAAAAAAGATAAAGTCCGAAAAGAAAAAAAGCCCAGAGAGAAACCACTGAACATCACGCAATACGTGGATTATTTACCTCGTACGCTTGTTCTGAAAGACGGTTTTTTTCATCTTCAGTTCGATGAAAAACACCATATCCGCGTGGAAAATATCAATGCATTATTTTCGCATTGCGAAAGCGGAGTCGTGAAAGCGGATATCATTGATATCGACACTGCCGTCTGTGAATTTGAATTCAAAAACCTTCGTGCACCAGTCAGACGGACAGACGATCTGATCCACATCCGGAATCTTCAACTCGATGACCCGCACAACCTCCAGCACCTCAATTTGGATCTGAACGCGATCGCACATCGTGAACTGCAAATCGATTTCATCCTTTTATCCGATGGAGGCACTATCGATGGCGATTTCAATATCACACGCATCAACAATGATGCTATCGAAATAAACATTAAACTCGATGCACAGTCGGTGGATTTAAATACCCTGCAACAAAGTTTTAAACTCCCGATTCCTAGTCACGGACATCTGGATTCTTTGTCATTTACTGCTTCCGGGGATCCCAAAAATTGGATGGACACCGAAGCGAACCTTGCGCTCAGTGGGGTTGATTTTATTTATAAAGATTTTCCCATCGATTTTCTCGAAATAGAAGCCGGGCTGCACAACCGGCTGATTCATTTTCATCCCATCCGGCTTCTTCGCGATGCCGATTACATTTCTCTTGAAGGAAATGCCTCTCTACCGGACCTCATGGAAAATTACCGAACTGCGGAATTTGAAGTTCAGTCCACAATTTCCATTACCGATATCCAGCATTGGAGCCAATGGTTTCCTGATTCCATGCCGGCGCTGCAATCGCTTTCTTTTTCCACCTACCTGACCGGATCATTGCAACATAAAGACAAACAATGGTCGGGGGAAACGCAAACGACCCTCTGGAATATTTCGTATCAGGATAAAATGGCTGCTGAGGTCCTGCAGGCGGTCGTGCAACTGAAAAATAATTTTCTCAACATCCAGCATCTCAGTTTAAACAGAAATGAGGATGTGATTCATGCACTCGGCACGCTGCAGATTCAGAAAGATCCGGTATTTGATATCGTTGTAGAAGGTGGAATTGATGAAGCCCGTTATTATCTTCAGTTTCTTCCTGACCCGGACCTCCCGGTGCTTTCCAATCTTCAAACGGGAGCATTTCAATTCACGCTCAAATCCAAAGGTACGTTTTCCCAGCCTGAAACCCAGCTTCATTTGTATAACTCTCAATGGGTCTTTGCTCCGGATGGCTCCCCCCTGCCGGAGACCCACCTGGATGCCTGGCTCTCACTCTCTGCCAACTCCTGGAAAATCGACCATCTGAATATCCAACAAGGAAATCTGAAACTCTCTCTCGCGATCGAATTAAACGATGCGCAATTAGCCCTTTCACACTTTCTTCTACAGGGCACTCCCGGCGTCATGGCACATGGACACGCCTGGCTCCCACTGGTCGAAGATGAAACACTTTGGATCAAAAAACCGCTCGAAAATATTGATTTCTCTAAAAATATTTATGTCGATATCCAGTCCGATAAATTACAGCTCAAAGACCTGACCCAGCTTTTTGGCGGGGTTTTCAATGCGAAAGGGATTCTGGATTTTCATTTATTATGCAACACGCCGCTTTCCAACCCGGATCTGAATCTGACCCTGCGCGGGCATGATCTGACCTTTTCAATTA
>CAKUMP010000148.1 GCA_934667795.1 uncultured Chthoniobacterales bacterium
GATTTAGCGTAGAATATACGCCTCAAGGGCTGGAAAAACTCATTGCTGAGATCCGGCAGTTTTCTCACCCATTGATTGTATTCACAACCAATGGAGGCTATGAACATTTTCTGATCCAGGTTTTACGTGAAAACGACGTGGACATGCACATCGTTCACCCACCCCATGTGTCGAGTTATCTTCGCACAGTAAAACAACAAACAAAAACACCTGATCTTGAAACAGATCATCTTCTTGCGTTTGCCAAAAACGAGCAACTCACCCGCAAAACCCCGCCTTCTGAGAATACCTTGAAGCTTTCCGCTTTTTTTTCTCGGAAATATTACCTCATGGGAGAAGTAAAACTGGAACAAAGACGCCTTCAAAACAATGTCACTTATGTTCATTCTTTCATCAAAGACGGCATTCAGTTTTATCAAAAAAGTATTCAGACGCTGGACAAGAGGATCGATGAATTGGTCGAAAGTGATCCGGTGTTAAAAAGAGATTTTGAATGTATCACTTCCTCCCAGGAAGCAGGAAGAGAGCTTGCATTATGCGTGTTAGCTTATCTTTATGACATCCCGAATATAACGCGTAATGAAGCAGTCGCGCTGGCGGGTTTAACGCCAGCACCAGCAGAAAAGGAGAAACGTTTTTTCTCGAAAAGACGTATGCATATACGTCAAATTTTCCATGAAGCTGCCGAAACTGCTGCCATTGACAACCCTTTAATTAAAAACTATGTCGATGGATTGATGGCAAGGGGAAAAGTCTATGAAATCGCAATTGCGGCCGCCATGCGTAAATTACTCATTCGTATCCGCGCGATTCTGCTAAAGAACAGGGCTGACCACTGCTGTCCACCATAAACTTCCGCAGGTCGTCCTGACAAACGTAGTTTGTTCAAACGAACATGATTAGAAAGGGTTAAGTTTAAGTACCCCCCAATTACGGGAGGATAATAACATAATATCTCGTAATTCTCAACACTTTTTTCCAAAAAAATGATCCAGGCTAAATTTTCAGGAAAGATAAGGCAAAGAATATGGAGGTGGTGCGCTTTTGGAAAATGTTTCAAGCCAAGTACGCAAGGGTCGCAAAGGATTTTTATAGGCCGCGGAATAAAGTCTTCGACATAGCCTATCTCATATTATTCCAAATAAAATAGGCTCCCGGGGGCACTTCCAGGCAGTTTTTATTCCTCGCTGACAATAGGTGGGAGTTCGGGTGGGTAGATCCGTCTTGGACGGTCGGTTAATGAGAGCATGAAAGCTTCCAAATCGAGCAAATCCTGCCCGTTTAGCCCCAACGGACGCAAATGTTTGCTTTTTATCGGAAACAATGGATCGTTTTCCTGTTCCGGTTTGGGCCGAAGTGTTGGCATTCCGGCATTATAAAGATTTAACACTTGGCGCAACTGAAACAGCCCAAGATGCATATATGGTTCTGTCGCAGCAATATTCCGCAATGTCGGAGTTCTAAACGCTCCCACATCTTCCGGCTTTTTTGTAATTTCATACCGTCCCAGATCCTGGAATTTTCGCCCGTAATACGACAACCCAATGTCATGAAATTTATCATCATCAAAATTCGGGCCATGATGACAATTCATGCATCCTGCGGTCGTTCGATACAGATGCAACCCTCGAATCGCAGCATCACTTAATGCATCATGCTTTCCGGAAAGAAAAGCATCGAAGCGCGAGCCTTTACTGATCACGGTACGCTCGAAAGTTGCGATTGCTCTTAGCACGTTTCCAAAATTGACCACATCCTCTTTTTCCTCAGGAAACGCGGCTGCAAATTTCTCCTGATAAACCGGTTCCTTTTGCAATCGTTCTACAATCTGTTGCGGGTTCCCGGCCATTTCATCCGGATCCATAATCACCATTTGTGCCTGCTGTTCCAACGTGGCAGCACGTCCATCATGAAAAAAGGCACTCTGGTAGGCCGTATTCAGAATCGAAGGTGCATTGCGTTGCAACGTTTTTCGATGGACACCAAAAGAAACTCTGCGATTTTCCGCCCATCCCATATCCGGATCATGACAGGAAGCACAGGAAATCTGCTGACTCCCCGAAAGCCTGGGTTCAAAAAAGAGCATCATTCCCAGTTCCGCTTTTTCTTTCGAATAAGGATTCTCCTCTGGAAAGGGCGGTTTGGGCAACATCCCCAACTCTCGTGCATCTACATCGTCATCCACTTCCATGGGCGGCCATTCTTCCACAGGTTTGGAATATTGTTCTCGCAAATAGGCTGCCAGTTCCGCCCGTTCTTTTTCTTCCATCAAGGGACGACGCTCCACCTGCTGCGCCGTTCCCTCTTCCATTTCCTCGCTCTCGTCAGCATCTGCCTCTGCCTCCTGGGCATAACAAGCCAATGGGTTTATCGTTCCAAAACCCATTACCACTATCAATAACCCCAGCCACCACCTCTGTTTCATGCCTGATCTGTCTTTATATTAATATTTTTGCAATCGTGGAACCACATGTCCGTCCGCATATAACATATTCACAATTTGTGATTTGCTTAGAAGAGATTTTCTATATTGCGCAGGCGCTGCTTTCGGGCCTTTGGATACCTCATGCTCCCTGCGATTATAAACACTGGGTAAAGTATGCTGATAATTTCTCCAGGCCAAAGGTGTCGCATGAATATTTTCAAAGAAATAAATGTTCTGGGAAGTCACATTTGTTGCAACCGACCACTGGTAATCATTTCCAAAATCTTTCAAAATATCTGCCCCTACCGGACTGTCCCATACCCCTTCATCTGCTCCGTACGGCTTCAACACCTCCGCCAATCCCATGGGATCATTTACCCGACGGTATTTGGAAAACCCTATATCTTCCAGCGTGTACATAATCCCATTGTTGTCCTGTGCCCGGGCATGCAAAGCTAACCCGATATTACGCAGATTCCCGGAACATTGCGCCAGCCGCGATTTCTCCAATGCCATACCCGAAACCTTTACGACTAATGTAATAACGATTCCAATAATGACAAAACACACCAGCAACTCGATCAGAGTAAAAGCATTTAATTTATGTAAACGTCTTTTCATGCCTGCCTCCGACGACTGCCGGATAAGAACCCTCCAGCAACAAGAAGTAATAATGCAACAGATCCTTCCGGAATCATATCCATACGAGGATCAATACGAATCATAGCTCCATGATTGTGTTGTCCACCCCTTGTTAATAATCCATACAAATACTCTAATCCGTCCTCTTCAAGGACAATACTAAAGCCCCCTCTGGTTCCTCCACCAAAGGATCCAGTACCTGTTTCGAGATCATAGAGCGTAATATACGTATCCGTACTTAAATCAAACATCCCAATGACGCCACCACCATGTTCTCCACCACTCAGAGTCATGAAATACAGCTTGTCTTCAAAAAGCGTAAGATCTCCATAAGGATTACGCCCCAGTTCATCATATTCTCCAACAGTAAAGGCAAACACATTACTCATAGTGCCAGTGTCCAGATCATATTTCTGAATCCCGCCAGGCACATTAGCACTTCCGGTAGTCGTAAAATACAACGCATTTGCTGACTCGTCATAAACAGGAGTTGTTCCCCCAAAAAGCGTAGGATTTTCTGAATCATTAGGATCAAAGTTCACTAACATTTCATATTCATGGGTTTGAATATTAACGCGTGCCAATACCCCTGTTCCGTTTGACATTCCTGTACCATAATTTCCACCTCCGGTGAAAGTGGTCGTATAGTAATAATTCCCCACGATTACCCCTCCGGCAAATGGTTGAGAACCATCATTATCGACGCCCTTGGCTGGGCTTCCCCACTCTTTTACTAAAGTAAATGTGGCATTTGTCGCATCATCCCCATCCTGCCAGGATAACATTCCGATCGTACCACCATTATTATTGGTTGCACTAGGAGTGGTGTTATAAAGATAATTTGAACCTCCGCTGCCTGCGGTAAAATAAAGCCGGTTTTCGTTCCCCACCTTTACATATGTAGGCGTATTTCCCGGCTGGCGCCCTGTTGCTACCCCCGGTGCTGGGTCAAAGTAAAAAATGTCTTCTACGACTCCGGTTGAAAAATTCACACGAGAAATAGCCCCTGTGTCATTTATTCCTCGATCAAAATTACTGAAATAACCATACCCGTCTCCAAAATTCAAAATACTGCCACGTGGATCGCTGCCACTTTCCCAGCCTTCCATCCCACCGGTAAAACCACCCAGTGACGACACCATCGTCAAGTCTCCGGAAGTTAAATTGTATTTGAACACTCCTCCGACTCCATACACTCCACCACTCTCTGTTAAAAACCAAAGATCATTTCCCACCTGCGTGACATCTGTACGATGAGGGGCCTGGGCGGAAGGAAAAAACTCTGGATTTGTATTATTGAAATCCAAAACTTTTGTCACTGCCGAACTATAATCCTGCGCCTGCAATGCCGCATGCCCCATTAACAAACCACTCCCTAATATCCCTGCAACTAACCAATTATTCATATGTCGCAAAAGATACAGGGTAGGACATCTTTCCTGCTAACGTTAAAACAACTTTAACTAACGCTGAATTATTATTTTTATGCGTACATGCACATTTTAGCGCTAATTTATGATTTTTATCTCACCACACGGGAAGAATTTGGAGTGCGGGGCTCTGCACCGCTTTGGTTCGAACGACGTGTGCGTTTCGTCATGCGAAGGTTGTTGGTGCCCCCATTCGCTTATGATCCAAAGCGGCGGAAAAAGCAGCACTCCAAATACGCCCCGTTCCATTCAGAAGGTTAGAGACAGAGCCATTATGATGTAAAAAAAATCACTTCCTCCAACGCACCCAGGATGACACTCCCGGATTACTCCGGCAGGGCATTCTGGAAATAGCGGAGCCAGTTTTTATAAAAGATACCGTCTATATCCTCTTCTGAATACCCGCGTTTTTCGAGAACTACTGCCAGTTTATGTACATCGGCAATCGTATCGACATCGGCCGGGGTCTGCTCCAGGCCGAATCCACCATCCAAATCAGTTCCGATCGCAACCTGACGCGCATGCCCGGCGACCTGGCACAGGTGATCCACATGATCCGCCACATTTTCCGACGTCACCAGTTCCCTTGGATTTTCTTCTCTCAATTTCCATTCGGTGGACAACATCCAGCTATCATAAGCCACCCCGATCACCCCTCCACGCTCGAATATGCGTCGAATATGTTCATCTGAAAATTGCCGTTGACGATCTACCAAAGCGCGACAATTACTATGACTGGCCAAAACATTTCCCCCGAACAAATCCATTGTCTGGGAAAACCCTTCATCTGAAAGGTGGGTCACATCCAGGATAAAGCCCAGTTTTTCCATTTCTTTCACCAACTCCACCCCGCGTGAAGTCAGGGGGCCTTCCACGCCCGTCCCTTGTGCATAAATCCCTTGACCATAATGCGCTGGACCAATCGCACGCAGACCTTGTTCCCACCAGCGTTCCAGATTTTTTAAAGAAAGTACAGGATCCGCGCCCTCCATACTTAAAATCATCCCCAAAGGATAATTTCCTTCCCCTGTCCACGCAGCCATATGATCCGTCAACTCTTTCTTTGAACGAATCAACGCCAGTTCTCCGGCCTCTGCCATCACCTGATAGTATGTCCATTGCCCTTGAGCAACCGAATACGTGATGTCCTGCGTCCTGAAATCCAGATCAGGACGCCCGGTCTGGTTCAACCATTCTTTTGTCCGTACTAAAATAGTACCGATAAAAAATGCCGTCCTGGCCTCCCTCAACGCCGGAAAAGACACCGTCGCCTTTGCGCGGCATCTTTTATCCTCCATTTCTTTTTCGCGTTCCCGAATTGTTTTCACCGACTCCCGCTGGTCCCGATTCCAACCCAACGCGTTCCAGGCAATATCCAAATGACAGTCAACAAGGGGGCGTTTTTTCATAGGGGTGGTTTTATAAAAAATTAAAAACTGTCATCCAGCAATTCTTTAATTTTATAGGGACGTTCGTCTTTAATCGACCTCCACATCCCTTCGCCTGTGGCAATCGCGTATGCCGCATCCCGACTATCCGCAACTAACCCCAGATCTTTGCTCTCTTCCGATTCGCCCGTAAATAAATCTCTTTGAATCCGAGGATCGCTTCCTCCATGCCCACCGACT
>CAKUMP010000149.1 GCA_934667795.1 uncultured Chthoniobacterales bacterium
ATTTTGAACAGCAGTGAAAAATCCTGGAATTCTTCTTCGTGTCTTTGTGCCTTCGTGTGCGATAATTCTTCCAGTGTGTCCCACCCCACATTTCTCCGCCTCACCCCATTTTAATAATCCATTGCGACCTTTGCGCTCTTTGCGTGAAACTCTTTCTGTCGACGGGGACGTCGGCGCTCCCAAGGGTCTTCGTGTGAAGTTTTAAAGCCGTAGCAGGGACATTATTTGGACAAGAGTAGTAACGGGAATTTGTTTTCTATTCATTTTCCTGCAGATGCAGGGCATGGAACCAGCTACTGACAGGGCCGCTGTTGCCGTGAGCGGAGCGCAAGCCAAAATAACCGGAACCTGCATGAACCGCTTCATCGGTCATGACCGATGCCAGTTCCTGATCTTTTGCGCCGGCCGGAGTCGTGCTCCAAAGCGACGCTTCAATCACATGCCCTTTTGCAGAAACTTCGAGAATATATTTCGTATGGGGATTGAGTGGATCTTGTATAGGGGACGTGGCTAATGTCAGTTCATTTTCCACGTGTGAAATGGGATTCCAGAAAATACTCAGAGCACGTTCCATATTATATGGTTCGACAGCAATGTAATATCCTTCCGCACGTTCATATTGAGGCACCTGCGCACGTAATAAAATCCCTCTGCTGGAACTGGTCGCGCTTGGTTGTTGATCGTAAGAAAATGTCACGCTTGCTGTGAAATCTCCAAATTGCTGGGTCCCCGGACCTTCATAATAAACGAGAGCATTCGCAGGGTTTTTCCCCGGGCGCTGAATCAAAAGTGCCGTCTGGTTAGTGTCAGAAATTTCCTGAATCTCCGCAATCACCTCGCGACCTTTTGCTACCATTTTCCAGTCAGGTGGAACATTCCCAATCGGGGAAGTAAAAGATTCACTCAAACGCTCGGACCCATGGAGCGAAAGCCCGAAAAAGGGAAGAAGAGAGAACGCAGAAAATGTGGCAATGATAACTGCTTTCGCATTTATCCTGTGTAAAGAATTGAAATGTTTTTTTATCATAAAGCTTGAGAATGGGAATAGCGACGCATCGAAAGAAGTCCGATAAAGCCAGTGAAAATTAAAAGAACAGCAGATGGTTCCGGAATGGTTTGTTCAAGATAGAGGTTTCGCATATAAACGGCTTGATTTGTATTACCAAAACCATTTCGTAAACCAAAATAACCAGCGGTTGTGTTGGCAGACAAATAGGTGGCGGATGCCAGTTCTATTGGGGTCGCACCAAGAGTCCAAAGAGAGGCGGTAATCACAGAACCAACCGCAGACATCTCCAGTTTGTAATCCGTATTATTTAAGAGTGAAGTAGAAAAAGTGTCATAGGCATGGAGCGTGCCGGAGGCAGAGCTATGATTATGTCCAATGGGGTTTTCATAAATACCTATTCTGCCATTTCCTTCTCCGGTGCCCATACTGATCGCAATGTAATAGCCGTTGAAATTATTATAGGAGAGAGATTGCGCGCGTACGACAAATCCAGCGGAAGAGTTGACGGCGAATGCACTTGTACTGCCAGAAGGGCGTATAATGATCTCTGCGGAAAAGTCTGACATTTTTCCGTCACTACTTTCTCCCAGAGGGCTGGTGTAATAAATAGCTCCAGAGCCGCCACCACGATAAAATCGGAGCGCGTTACCTGTTTCCGGATTTATTTCCTTAATACCAACTGTGTTGCCATTAGTATTGTCCACGCTTCCTGACAATCGTAGCGTCCATCCGGCGGGGATTCCATCCACCGGAGTATCAAATGCTTCTGTAAGGGAGGCACTCTGTAAAGTTGGAAGCGGAAGACAAAGGATGCCTGCTATCAGGCAAGAAAACAGAATTGCGTGTTTTAGATTGTTCAAGATCATTTTTCAATAGTGTGTTGAGTGTAAGAGAGGGGGGATAGAAGTAGAGAATGGTTCAAGTGATGATAGGAATGTGGTCAAAGGCATTTCCCAGTACCTGTTTGGAATCTCCTCCGAGCCATTGGTCGATGAGAGTGGCATAGACGGAACGGAAATCGGTGGTGTATCGGATATCCCCATTAATGAGGTTTTGAAGGTCCGGATTGGGCCCATGTACGCCTGGTTTGGAGCGAGGACCAAACAAGAACATGGGAGCAGCCGCTCCATGGTCGGTCCCGTTACTGGCATTTTCTGCGGCGCGACGCCCGAACTCGCTGAAAGCCATCACGATCACTTGCTGATCCAGGTTATCCCGTTTTAAATCTGCCAGGAAAGCATGGACGGAAGAACCGAGGTCTTCGAGAAGACGCGCATGCGTGTAGGGCTGTGACGAATGGGTGTCATACCCTCCCTGGTGCGTATAATACACACGCGTCGGCATGTCGCCGGCAATGAGGGATGCCACCATTCGAAGCTGTTGTCCGAGTGCCGAGTTCGGGTAATTTGCTTTCGAGGAGGATTCGCTGAGAATACGACGAATCTGATCACCCGAGAGTACGGCATTCATGGCGGTGTGGCGCAGGAATTCCAGCGTTTCAGGCTCATTGCCCTGGACGGCCCCCAGGTTTTGCATCGACATCCTGCGAGAGGAATGTGCGCCACCCGGACGGTTAATGGCTTCAAAAATTGCTTCCTGTGCTTTTGCGAGAGCAGGCGTTTCTCCGCTGGGGTTCCACTGGAATGTGTCCGGATTATCCAGGATCAGACTGACATTCGAATCGTTGCGAAATGCTTGCGGAACAATTTTCCCAAATGTCATCCCGATACTGGCGACGTCTTTTTTATTATGTGGATCAATACCCGCGCATTGTGAATCAAAATACCGTCCGAGCCAACCCTCGGTGGGGGAGGATTCGCCAGGCGCAGCAGCCGTATGCCAGATTTCCATGGAGCGGAAATGACTCCGATCCGGGTTGGGGTATCCCACATTTTGTATGATGGATAATTGGCCACGGTCATGAAGATCTTTCCAGGTCGTCAGAGCCGGGTTCAGGCCGACATCATCATTGAGTCGGAGTGCCTGATCGGGAGGAATATAAATATTCGGGCGTAGATGAAAATACTCATCATCGCGAAGTGGGATGACCGTATTGAGTCCATCGTTTCCTCCGCCTAACTGGACTACTACCAGGATGGTTTGTTCTTTGCCCGGTTGAGCGGCAGCGGCGGTACGCGCCAGAAAGGAGGGGACAAAACCGGCGGCCGCAATCAGGCCCACGCCTTTGATTCCGGTGGTAAGGAATTCGCGACGCGTTTGAAGAAGTTTTGGATTGTTTAACATAACTGGTACTCCGGGCTACTCATAATAAGATGCACCAATCCCTTGATGCGTTCATCAAATCTTTTATCATTGATATTCAGAGCAGTTCGGGTGCCACCTGCACTGGTTTCGGCAAACTGCAGATATTCACGGGCCATATCGGACGGGACAGGTCGCTGCAAGTATTCGCGAACAATATAATCCGTGATCATGGTGGAATTCCGAAGCGTACGATCCAAGCCCTGTTTGGTAAATTCCTCGCGTGGCGACCAGCTACTGGTTGCAAGGTTTCTCTGACTTTCAATAAAACTGCGACGGTTGTTGCCTCGGCTGGCATCTTCACGATCAAACATTTTGAAGTTGTCGGGACTTACTCCGTAGATCAAAAAGTTGGCAAAATTATAGCGCAGCAGAAGCGTGGTGGAATTGATCCAGGACGAACCGCCCGGCCAGCCATTGACGTCCGGTGGGAAAAAGAGGTCTTGTCCCATGCGCTGAAGAATCCCGACCATGACGTTTTCTTTAGGCAGCGACATCCGCATCGCCTTGAGCGCCCCAACTGCCAACACGACAGGAGATTTAATTAAACGACATCGGACATCCGGTGAATAAAATAGTCGGGAGCGAAAAAGAACGCCGAGAAATAATTTCAGATCCCGGTTGCAGGCATCAAATGTTTGGGCTGCTTGTTCCGCAATCGTATCATCAGGATCTTCAATCACGAAATAGTCGAGCAGTTTCCAGGAAATAAAACGCCCGGTCGCAGGATGGTTGCTGAGAATGTTCGCAATGTCCTCACCGTCCAGATTGCCTGTGACTCCCAAAAAGGTTTTAGTCCCGGTGTCATGATGGTTTTCCTTAAACTGAAATTCCCAAGTTTCACGATCGACCGAGTATCCGGTAAGTGCTCGCGCGGATTCCATGACATCCTGTTCGGTGTATTGGTTGACCCCGGTGGAGAAAAGTTCCATCAGTTCGCGTGCGAAATTTTCATTCGGTCGTTCCTTGCGACTCGATGCGTTGTCCAGCCAGACGAGCATTGCCGGGTTGTGAACCACCGCGTGAAGAATGTCAGAAAATTTGCTGACCGCATGCTGGCGGTACAATTCATTTTGTTCCCAAAGAGGAAACACCCGGTAAATTTTATCTTCGAAAGACGTCGCGAAATGCGAATGCCAGAAGAGTGTCATTTTCTCCTGGAGGGGATATTTGGTGTTCAGCATTTTGCGCAGCCACCACATTTTCAATTGATCAATGGATTTTCTTTGAAAATAACGGCGTTCGTTCTGTTCTTTCTGACGTTCGAGAACGGGAAGGTCATTGACGCGGATACGAAAAGCCGCTTCCGGTTCCAGTGGGAGCTGCGCGATTTCCGGTGGCTTTTCCGGTGGTGTATATTTGGGGATTTGAATCAGCCAGTCCACCGCCTCCTCAAGTCCCATCTTGTGAAGACGCTGCACCTCTGTCCATGTGCCGCCAAATCCAGCTCGCCAAAGCAGATGCGCTGCGGCATATTCGTCAAATTCATCAGGCGATATGGGGGCGAAAATATCTTGCATTTAATATATCAGACTTTTGAAAATTAAAACATTTTACTTTTTTAAAAATAAAATACTCAGATTCTCATCAGGTGGTCGGCAGTATATCGAGCGGTATAAAGACCTCAGGATATACTCGGGAATATCCCGAAAAACTCCAAATGATTTAATTCAGGATAATTTCATCCAGATTAACACCATTTGAAAGAACTAAGTCTCTCTACCCCCCAATTATAGGGGGAATATAACAAAATATTTTGTGTTTTTCAAGCAAATTTGCTATATTCTTCGCATATGAAAAAAATAATGCTTGGAATTTTGTCGGCAGGGATGGTTATCACGAGTGGTTGGGCAGCAGAAGGCGTGGTAACTCAGGAAATTGACAGTGCGCATTCTTCGATTAGTTTTTCAATTCGACACTTTTATACACAGGTCAAAGGAGGATTTGATAAGGTCTCCGGAGAGATCCAATTCAATAAGGAGAAACCTGAGGAGTCTTCAGTCAAAGTCCGTATTGATGTCGCGAGCATTAATACGGGGGTGGACAAACGGGATGAACATCTGCGGAGTGCAGACTTTTTTGAAGTGGAAAAATATCCTGAAATGACATTTGTCAGCACGAAGGTTGAAAAGACAGGAGATAAAACCGGGAAAATACATGGAGATCTGACTTTGCACGGGGTGACGAAACCGGTTGTTCTGGATGTGGAATTTTTGGGAAGCGGCCCGGATGGAAAAGGAAATGTCCGGAATGGCTGGACAGGAACAACGACTCTGAAACGTTCTGATTTTGGAATCACTTATAATCAGGTGGTAGAAGAATTGTCCGTGATCGGAGATGATGTCGAAGTGACCCTGGACTTGTCGACCTTGTCGACAAGTGACAGTTGACAGTTGACAGTTGACAGGTGACAGGTGACAGGTGACAGGTGACAGGTGACAGGTGCGATACTCCAAATTCGCTTCGTGTGACCTTGCGTTTTAGAGCCCTTTTTTTACCCATCTTGAACTGCCAGCCATTGCGAATCAGCTTCCATTCAACTATAGGCCTGCATTTTGAGCGAATGATTCGTTTTCACAAGTGCCTTCTCTGTCAACTGTCCCTTGTCCACTGTCAACTGGTCAAAAGTGTTGCGACGAGGCCGGTCCAGCCGGTTTGATGGGAGGCGCCCAGGCCTTGGGCGGTGTCGCCGTGAAAGTATTCGTTAAAATGGATGTAGGACGTAAAGTGGGGGTCGTTTTGTGGAATGGGGGAGTTATGAAACACCGGACGATTCCCGTCGGCATCTTTTTTAAAGATCGAACAAAGGCGGTTGGTCAAATCATGGG
>CAKUMP010000150.1 GCA_934667795.1 uncultured Chthoniobacterales bacterium
TGGAATCCGGCATATTCCAGCACCATTTCCCCATGCCAGCGGTCATTGTCTCCGGCATGCATCGGAAATTCTTTCCATTTTCTTGTCCCAGCTTTTCGGGTTTTCAAAATCACCTGGATTTGATCGTGCCCATCCTTAAAAACATCTGCTGAAACGCTGGTTTTCTCTCCTAACACGCGTTTTACAGGATATTTTCCTCCATCCAGACAAGGAGAAATGGCTTCAATGACTACCGTGGAAAATCGTTTCATGAAAAGGTATTTCTAACGGGGTTGGCTCCCTTTTGGAGTTTCAGAAAGCGTATGCTTCCTCCTTAAATTAATCAATCCGGAAAATCCTTGAGGAAACATACGGGGCGTGGAAAGGGAGAAAATTCCTGTTCTGTACTCTTAGAGCAACTCCAGCACGTGACGTAATTGTTTCATTCCCTTGATCTCTTCCAGCGTCTGTTTTAATGAGATCATTGCGGGGGTAAAAAACTCCCGGAAATGGACTTTTCCTTTTTCGTACCCTAAAAACCCGTAAGCACCCAGGCACTGCATCAGCCGTTGCAATGCCAGTTTATGAAACAAGCTCCAATTCCATTCCAGCTCTTCTTTACGAATATAAGTTTTCAATAATTCCATCCTTTTATCCCAAGGGAGTTGTACATAAGGGTCATGCACCAGGGAGGCAAAATCATACCCCGCCAGCCCGGCACGCAACCCCTGGAAATCAATAAATCCTACCCCTTCTTCAATCAGCATCACATTTTGTGATTGAAAATCCCGGTGCACAAAACAGCGAGGCAATTCTGCCAGTTCATACGTCAGTTCTCGTAACTCTGCATCCGCTTCCAGCGCATCCACCATTTTTCCATTCAGACCATAATGCACCCGCAATGCATTCAGGAAAAAATATTCCTGCTCCCAGCGATACATATCCGGATCAAAGGGGGGCAACAAATCCAGATTATATTCGTTTTTTTCATAAGGGATCTGATGAATTTTACTCACCTCACGCATGGTCTGCAAATACCAGGCTTCCTGATCCGGCATTCCTTTTTTGGCCAATAAATCTTCTTCCCCGAAATCGCCCATCCACATCGTTCCACTGCCCGCATTCCAACGATAAACCATTGGCACATGCACCCCTTGTTTTAATAAAAACTCCGCAATTCTGGCATATCGCGCCGACTCCTCTGCATCGTCCGTCACAATCACAATCAGCCCTTGTGGTAAGGCGCCTTCCTCGATTCCTTCCACACGATAAAATCGTCGGCTGGATCCTCCCTTCATAATCTGTGAAAACCGCAAATCCCTGCACCGGTCTCCCAGCCATTTTTTTGTTTCTGCTTCAGCAAATTCCAAATGCGTGTTCATGTACTACTTGTTTAATCTTAAATATCGACTCCTCGAGCACTTTGCTCGACCATTTTCCCTTCACGTACAACACAATCTTCCAGCACTGCGCCTGCCCGTATCACGGCATTATCCCAAAGCACAGAACGTCTGCACGCACTACCTGCTTCCACCACAACACCTGGTCCCAAAACCGATTGCTCGACCACCGCCCCTGGTTCCACAACAGCACTCGCCACGATAAAATTCCCGTCTGTCTCCTCCAGCATTTCCATCTGCAGCCTCAAGTATTCTTCTCGTGTCCCCAGATCAAACCACTCCCCTTCATCCATCACCAGTCCCCCGATCCGCAATCCCTGACGCATCATTTCCAAAAATACAGAAATGATCGAAACTTTTTCCCCTGTCTGCATAAACGTCCTCACGACTGGCTCCACGACATAAATCCCTGTAAATAAAAATGCCTCTTCCTTCTCCTGTTTCTCGCTGTCCTTGCGCCCCAGCATCCCCCGGATATCGACCACCAGCCCGCTATTCATATCTCGAGTCACATGCTGCGCGTCCCCCTCCGAGCGCAGCACCATGGTCACTGCGTTCCCGCTTTTCCTGTGCTCTTCCACAATTTTCCTCAAATCCAAATCCGTATAAATATCCCCATTGTGCACCAACAGAGAATCTTCTCCGGTCCAGGCTTCCAGATTTTTTATCCCACCCCCGGTTTCCAGAACTTCTGGCTCATAAAAAAAAGCAATTTTCTGCCCGTCGTAGCTTTCGTCAGGAAAAAATTTTTTATAAACTTCCGCTCGATGATGGGTATTAATCGCGACATCCCGAATTCCTGCGCCATAAATGCGATCCAGAATGCTGTAAATCAGAGGTCGCCCCAACACCGGAACCAAAGGCTTCGGGCGCTCTTCTGTCAATGGGCGCAGGCGCGTCCCCAATCCCGCTCCCAATATAAATGCTTTCATTTCGTTTCCTTCATCCTCTTTCCCATTAATTCCATTAAAATTCTAAAAACTGTATATACCCACAATCATTTGATACAGTCAAAACCACTCTAAAAGAATTAGATATTCGAAAAATTATGTCTTCATCCGCATTTGTCATCATGGGCGTCTCCGGTTGTGGAAAATCGTCTCTTGCCCGCTGTCTGTTTCAACATTTTTCCGGAACATTTCTGGAAGGCGACGATTTCCACCCTCCTGCCAATATCCGGAAAATGTCTCAGGGGGATCCTCTTGACGATCCCGACCGCCTCCCCTGGTTGGAAGCACTCAGCAGGGAGTTAAGCCGACCAGACCTCCACTCCCCGATTTTTCTGGCTTGCTCGGCACTGAAATTCCATTACCGCGAAATCCTGCGCTCCAAAAATAAAAACGTCTGGTTTATCCACCTGACCGCTTCCCGGGCAACGCTTCTAAATCGGCTTTCATCACGACAAAATCATTTCATGCCCACTTCCCTTTTGCAAAGTCAACTGGATGCTCTGGAACCCCTGCTCCCAAACGAGGGCATTTGCATTTCCGCTGAAAATGCACTTGAAACGTTGTCCGAACAGGCGTGTGCATTTGTCGATACTAAATTTGTTAATGCAGGCTAAGTTCAAGACTATTCCAGAACCTCGATCTGGCTCATCAACCTGAACCCGCGGAAGCGTTGTTCCAGTTCCTGTTCGGTCACAGCTTTTAAACGGTCCAGACTGAAGGATTCGACGGTAAAGCTGGCGAGAATACTTCCGTACACAATGGCACGGCGCAGAGCCTCAAAATCAATTTTTCCGTGATGTGCCTGGACATGGGATGCCAGATACCCGGCAACGCCCCCGGCGAAGGTATCTCCGGCGCCAGTAGGATCATGAATGTCTTCTAATGGGTAAGCGCCACAACTGAAAAACTGATCTTTTCCAAACAGCAGGCAACCATGTTCGCCTTTTTTAATCGCCACATACTCAGGTCCCATCGCCATGATCTTTTTCCCTGCACGAATTAAACTGGTCTCATTCACCAGTTGTCGCGCCTCACTGTCATTCAAGATCAGCATATTGACCCGCTGAAGCAACCGCTCCAGGTCTTCACGCGCAATATTGATCCATAGATCCATCGTATCCGCGACCACAAACTCGGGTGCGTCCAGTTGATCCAGAACCCGATGCTGTAACCCCGGTGCGATATTGGCCAGTAATGCCATTTTGGTTTTTCGGTAATTTTCCGGCAGCACCGGGTCAAAGTCCTGAAAAACATTTAGTTCGGTATGCAAGGTCTCTCTTGAGTTCATATCCCACTGGTACTCTCCGCCCCAACGAAAGGTTTCGCCTTTGACTTGCTGCAATCCCTGCAGATCAATCTTCCGTGACTGCATTAACAATAAATGCTCTTCCGGAAAATCTTCTCCCACAATCCCGACCAGCGACGCATCCCCAAAATAGGAGGCTGCAACCGCTGCATACGATGCCGATCCGCCCAGTAAATTTTTACGATGTTCACGCGGGGTGATAATTTCATCTAACGCAATAGAACCAACAATTAATACCGACATATATTTTTCTTTCTGCTTTGCTTCCCCGATTTATTTCTCCAGATCCCGTAATTTCATTTTTACGGCACGACAATATTCTGCGGGCTGCTCCGCTTGCAAGATTCCTGAAACAATCACCACACGTTTCCCTCCTGCTGCGAGCACTTTCTCCACATTCTCCAACTTAATCCCGCCAATACAGAAGACGGGGATTTCAGAAAATTTCTCTACTTCACCAATGTTTTGCAATCCGATTTCCTGGTAATCCGGCTTGGTTGGGGTCGCAAACAATGGACCAAACCCAATATAATCCGGCTTTTCCAGCATGGCGGCACGCGCCTGCTCTATACTATGCGTCGATTTCCCCACAATCCAGTTCGCCGGCCCTGCTGCCCGCACGGCTTCCACTCCGGTGTCATCCTGCCCGACATGCACCCCATCCGCTTCCAGTTCCAATGCCAGATTCACGTGGTCATTCACCACCCAGGGGATCTGCGCACGCCGAAAAACCGGACGCATCACCCGTCCTGCCTCCAGAATTTCTTCCCGGGACCGTTCTTTTGCACGCAATTGGGCAATCCCCACACCACCCGCCACCATTTGCTCCGCCATTTCCTCTACCGCGTCTAACTTTACATACCCTAAATCCAGAATCCCGTATAAACGTGCTGATTCAAGCGGTTTCATCCTCGCGTAATCCTGTCCACTCCACTCTTCTGGAAATTTTCCACAAACCCGGTGTGGTAATTTCCTGCACGAAATTCGGCATCATTCAAAATCATTTTCTGAAATGGAATGGTGGTTTTAATTCCCTCAATTAAATATTCTCCCAATGCCCGGTCCATCCGGTTCATGGCACTCTTCCGTGAAGACCCGACCGTGATCAGTTTAGCGATCATGGAATCATAATTCGGCGGAATGGTATATCCGGAATACACATGCGAATCAATCCGCACCCCACGCCCACCCGGTGCATAATACAAATCAATTTTCCCTGCACAGGGTTGGAAATTATTAAAGGGATCTTCCGCATTGATCCGAACCTGTATGGCATGTTGAAACGGCTTCGCATTCTTGATGTGATCCGAAAGTTTCAATCCGGAGGCAATCCGGATTTGCTCTTTGACCAGGTCACACCCAAAGACTTCTTCCGTCACGGTATGCTCAACCTGAATCCGGGTATTCATTTCCATGAAATAAAAATTCCCTTTATCATCCACAAGATATTCCATCGTCCCCGCGCCTTCATAATTGACCGCTTGTGCCAGTTTGATCGACGCATCCCCCATTTTTTTCCGTAATTCCGGGGTCATGATCGGAGATGGACATTCTTCAATAATTTTCTGATTCCTGCGTTGGACACTACAATCTCTTTCACCCAGATGAATCACGGTGCCATGGCTGTCCGCCATGATCTGAAATTCAATATGCCGCGGGTTCACGATCAATTTTTCAATATAAACTCCGGGATTTCCAAACGATTTTTCTGCTTCCAGACGTGCTCCGTGGAATCCTTGTACCAGGCTGATATCATTATGGGCCGGACGCATCCCTTTTCCTCCCCCACCTGCCACGGCCTTGATCATGACCGGGTAGCCGATTTCCTGCGCAACCCGTAAGGCTTCTTTTTCATCCGCCACTTCTCCATCACTCCCCGGCGTCACCGGCACTCCCACTTTTCTCGCGGTCTCCCGCGCGGTGTTCTTATCCCCCATGGAACGAATCGCCATCGGAGAAGGTCCAATAAATTTTATATTACAACTGGCACACACTTCTGCAAAATGTGCATTTTCCGCCAGAAATCCATACCCAGGGTGGATCGCATCTACATCCCCAATCTCGGCCGCACTAATAATCCGATCCACTTTCAGATAACTTTCATGGCTCGGCCCCGGTCCAATACATATCGCCTCATCCGCCAACTGCACATGCAGAGAATCTGCATCCACATCTGAATACACCGCTAATGTTTTCACTCCAAGCTCTTTACATGCCCGAATTACACGCAGGGCGATCTCTCCACGGTTGGCTATCAATACTTTACTAAACATTCTCCCACCCCTTTCCTAAGTTACCTCATTTAATCCGAAACAAGGGCTGGCCAAATTGCACCGGCTTCCCATTCTCTGCCAAAATCTCTACAATCGTTCCACTTTGCTCCGCTTTAATCTCATTCATTACTTTCATCGCCTCAATAATACA
>CAKUMP010000151.1 GCA_934667795.1 uncultured Chthoniobacterales bacterium
GTCCGACGCCGCCCCCCTCCCCGGACGCTGGATCCCTGCCACCTTCCACCAAGGCAACACCACACGCCCGGAAGAAAATGCGCTGTTATAAGTAAATTAACGGCTTCCAGACGAAAATCGCTATCATAGGTCTTATGGATTTTGGACATGCCGGTTATTCTTTCTTGAAGGGTTGCGCTCTGCTTGTCCACGAAATTGGGAGAAGTTCAGTTTCAAACCAAACCCGCCTCAAATCGTTCTGCAAGTCGGTAACTTCTAGCCTTCTTTGAAGGATTCTCGACCACAAGAAAACCTTCTTCCACCCACTTCGCACAAGTCTCACGTCCTTGCCTTGCGGCAATGCCGAGGTAGTCGGCAAGTTCTCCGGCAGTAATAATTTTACTTTGCAGAAAGAGACCGAGTGCCTGCCGTTGAAACGGACGAAGTTCGCGCATCAGCACTCCTTTGTCCCCTTGGACCTTACCTCCGATCTGCTCAGCACGAATGCGAATATTAAGAAAGGCTTCTGACATCCTCACGCAGAAGTATTGGACAAATCCGCTCACGTCGGACTCGGCTCTTCCAAAATGATAATTGTGGCTCGGACCTACCGTGAGAGCGTCGTAGTATCCACTCAAGTTGCGAGAGTAATATTCCTCAAGCGAGTAGATCCCTTTCAGACCATAGCCGCAGCGTTGTAAAATCATCGTTGCAAGGAGGCGCGACATTCTTCCGTTCCCGTCATAATACGGGTGAATCGTCGCGAGCTGGTAATGTGCCAGTGCGGCGATGACGGGGACAGGCAAGTGCTTCGTTTCGATTTCCTCGTTGATCCAGGAGACGAGTTCCGCCATGAGCTTCGGAACTTCGCCCGGTTCTGGAGGCATATAAACGATGCTTCTGTCCGCACTGCTCCGAATCACGTTTTGTCCGTCCCTATACGGGGTCGGCTTTGCCCTACCCTCGTAGGAGAGTCCGTGCAAGAGTTGAATATCGTCTTCTTTCAAGGGGCGCTTCAGTCTGGAAAGTGCCTCCGCCTTCTCCACTGCCTTGTAGTAATTTTGGACCTCCCGTTCGTCCCTCTCCTTCCCCGCAAAACCACCCTGACCTGCGATGACTTGTTCCACCTCGGGTAAAGTGAGACGGTTACCCTCGATCTGGGTGGAGTAATGAGTCGAAAGGAGACGCGCCGACTCACGGAGTGAGGCGAAGAGCTGGGGGCTGATCGGCAGCCAGTCAATCGCCGCCCGTGATGCCTCGATCGCCATCAGTGCCTTGGCGGTCTCGGGGGTCAGGGTAAATTGCGGTTCAAATGCCATCGGAATCTCCTCTCCCAGCATAGGGAACGGCATGAAACTGTCAAGACTCCGTTATAAATCCGTCGTTAAACCGGGATTAATTGCCGTTTTCAGGACTTTCCTGGGTTCCCGTTTCACCCTCATTTTGCTATCCCTCGGGAAAGTCTGGGAATCATGGTACCGTGCCAGCAATCAATGCTCTGCCCGCTCCATTCGCTTTCTCACCACTGAACAAGTGAGAAAAAATGTCCCCGCCAAGAATCGAACTTGGATCTAAGGTTTAGGAAACCCTTGTTCTATCCGTTGAACTACGGGGACATAACCACAAAAACTTGATTTAACCACAGAATAGCGTCTTCGCAATAGCCTATCTAATATTATTTTAAATAAAATAGGCAATACACAGAATGCACAGAATGTTTTTTAAATTTATTGACCCTCTGTGGTTAAATCAGATCCTCTGTGGTTCCGGTGGTTTTGATCTGTGGTTGATATCTTTTTTTGAGCCAGCCTAATTCGTGCATGCAATAACCGATCACCTGTACGCCCAGGATAATGATTTCGGTCAGGACGCCCATCAGGGAGCCGTGCATGGAGTTATAGGTAATCCAGAGTGGGGGAGAAATCATACTCAGGACTCTCAAATGACGTGTATGAATCTGCCACATTGCGATTGTTCCGAAGATGCAGCCTAATACTGGCAAGGCGGAGCTTGCTCCGGTCCAGGAAAATGCTCCCCCAATGATAAACACTCCGATCATTCCATACACCCAGCATCGACTTTCCAGCCATTTTGCCCCACGAAAATAAAATAAGCTCTGACGCACTAAACAAAGTACATTCATGACCATCCCTGTGGTCGCACCCAGAAGCCAAAAATGAAAAATCCACAACAAACTGGCGACAATGGTTGCTGCTAAAATAGTTTGTCGGCGTTTAAATAAAAACGCACCACAATTAAATAACAGTCCCAGCAAGCCAATCCCCTGCGCTAACCAAAACCCAGGATGCTCTATCATCTCTCTCCCTTATCCGCTGATTCGTTGATCTGCCGGCTTCTTTATTTCTGAAAACCTGCGACGAATCTATGTTGTTATAGAAATTAATCCTGCCAGATAAACTCAATAGGTTTTTCGATTTCCGGATGCAGGCTTTTATGAACCGGACACCCTTCTGCAGCACGAACCAGCGCGCCCGTATGTGGGGAATTTGCAGAAACCGGCACCTCAATCCGGGTTGTCAATCTGGCAATTCTTCGAGGAGCTACAGACATTTCCTTCGTAACAGAAATTTTCATGCCTTTCAAATCGATATCATGTCGTGCGGCATAGAGTCCCATAATGGTTGCCATGCACCCGCCCAACGCAGTTGCCACAAGGTCAGTTGGGGAAAATGAGCTTCCTTTCCCTCCGTTATCCACCGGAGCATCTGTCTGAACCCGCGCCCCCGATGGCCCATGCACCGCCTCACAATGTAAATCTCCCGTATATTCTAAATCAATTTTAACCATCTCAAATCTCCTTGCTGTAACCTTACCAGATAACCCCTCCCCAGCAAACGTTTTCCAAAAAAAACCTGTGGTTTCTATGTATTCTGTGGTTAAATCCGGTCCCAGTGTACTCTGTGGTTAAAAAATGTTTGCTGGGGAGGGCGCGGCGGGAGTTATTGTCGCCGGGGCTTTATGTAGATTATTACCGGATCCGGCGGAATTATTTTTTTCCTTTTCCGCTGGAGCGGATTCCTGAGCCTTTTGATTATCAAGTCGATGGGGTTAAACATTACCCGTGGAACACCTGGTGGGCATGGGCACTTGAAGAACGTATTCACGCGTTGATGTATGCTTATCAAATCGAGCCTGCGTCTGACTTTCTTCATGCGGCAGAAAAAAATCTGCAGGAAATTGCCACCTTGCTCCATCCCGAACCCACGGAGATTCAACGTCGATATTCTCATCTTTGTTATTCGCACATTGCCCGGTTATTTACGCAGGCAAAACTGGAATGGAAAAACATCCTTTCTGCCGATACTCAATCGCAACTGGAAAAAGCCGTACCCCTTCTTTTACATCACCTGTCGGACGAACTTACGGGTTATGTGAATGCTGTTGAAAATCCTGATTCTCCTGCGTCAGAGCGTTTGCAATTCAACATCCCCTTGATCACGCTGACCTCCATGGCGGCCCTTGCAAATGTTTATCAACACCCACTGGCATCGGAACTTTCTGCTGCCACTCACTTTTTCACCACGCGCTGGTCGGATGCCATTATGGAGGGATTTCTTGAGGGCATTTGTTATGAAGGATATGTTCGCTATTTTAGTGAAATCTTTTTTGCTTCAGAAAAAACTCCTCGTCCTGCACTCACTTCCGACGAAGCGTTTCGGATGCGCACCCATTTTTTGGGAACACCAAACGACCCATCCGATGTCGCGCTTATTGGCGATGTGGAGCCAAACGAAATGCCCTTTTATCTGACCGCGTTTCTGCGTCAGTCTTCAGTTCAAAAAAATTCTCTTTACCCTTGGAAGCAAGTCCCCTCGCATCGTCTTCGCACGGAAACCCTTCATCTCTTAATCTCGCATTTTTCGTGTACAGAATCATCCGGTTTTGCTGCGCATACGGACTATACGCCGACCTCTCCTCTCGATCTTGGTTACGCTATTCGTCTTTCTCCACCACCTTCTCACCCCTGGGTCACTTTAATCGCCCGACATGCCAGCCCGGCCGGACATCTTCCTCCAGATCTCGGCCAGGTCACGGTCGCAAATGCTTCCGACTGGATCATCGCCGACCCAGGATACCAGCAATACATCCCTAATTCCGAACGCATTTTCTCTTTCGGAAAATTTGCTCATAATACCCCTGTCATTCATGACCACTACATTGCAGCAAAACCCACCCTCCCGGAGCTGTCACAAACTTTTACCCAAACAAACTCCACCCCCTCATTCCAATCTCTTACCCTGGATTTAACTTCGGCGTATCCTGCATCTTCGTCGCCCGACAATACCACTCCATCGGAAATTCTCAATGTCACGCGTCAAATCTTCCAACCTGATTTTGCCGCCACGATTATTATCGATTCCATTAAATTGTCCCGTCCACTGCCGATTGATTTCTACTGGCACTCCAGTCCTCCTGTCTTTTGGCATCAAATCCCGGACGCCTCATGTCCCACCTGCCTGCTTTCTTCTGCCGAGCCGGAAAAACCTGATGTCATTCGTTTTAGTGCGCATGCCTCTCTGGCGCCATCTCACTATCAAGTGACCCGACTCAAAGGCAGTCGCGGGCAACTTACTTTTCATCTTCAATTTCATGCGGAGTCACTCCGGGTGCTTTGGTATATTGCGCCAACCACGTCGCCGGATGTCACAACAGTTGAGTTTTTGGAGTCGGGAGTGAAACTCGATTTTGCTGATGGTCGGGCGGCGCGTTTATGAGTCCGTAAAAATAACATTGTGATTTTTGGGATTCATTTTATTTTGACAGCATGAGCAATGACCCATACGCAGCGGCAAGGAACCTTCCGACGGTAAAACTTCTGGATCGTCTTCTCGATTTTCCATCTCCTCCCGGGCGCGAACAAGAAATGGCAGCCTTTTTGCAGGAGTATGCCCGGAACCTTGGGTTCCCTGCAGACATTGATGCAGCAGGCAACGTTCTGGTTCTCGCATCCTCAACTGCTGCGGACAAATCCTCTCCTCTGCAATCGTTTCCACGTGACACCAGTGGCACAATCATTGCGGCGCATATGGATGAAATTGCGTTAGTTGTTTCTCATGTCAGGGAAGATGGCACCTTGAAAATCGTACGTTCCGGAGGATTATTTCCCAAAAAAATGGGGGAGCGAATGGTTCAGATTCTGGGAGACAATGAAACCATTGAAGGGGTACTTTCTTCCGGTGCGGGCCATGGTTCTGATCCCTATGCTTCGCTTACCTGGGATGATTACTGGGTCATTACCGGCTTATCCAAAAAACAATTGACTGAAAAAGGTATTTTCGCCGGGACACCCATCGTCCCGGTACGTTCCGGACGTGGCCCTTTTCTTTTTGGCGATCCGGAAAATCCATTCATTGCGGCCTGGACATTTGATGACCGCATGGGAGTCGTGACGCTTTTACGTCTGTTAGACAATCTGGCAAAATCCCCACTCACCTCCGACACCCCGTTGTTGATCGCTTTTACCGTGCATGAAGAAGGGGGAGCTCATGGTGCCAAATTCCTGAATCATCAACTTAACCCCGGATGTTTTATCGCAGTGGACGGTTGTCCCCTTACCCCGCATACAGATGCCAACATGTTCGACGGTCCTGCCGTCTGGGCAAAAGACGGGAAAACAAATTATTCTCATAAAATCCTGAAAGCATTCACTGCCGCAGCACAGACGACCAACACCCCCATTCAACGCGTCATTTTTGAAACTGCTTTTTCCGATGCCAGTTCCACTTATTACGTGGGAGGTGCGCCGCAAATCGGGACCATCGGTCATCCACGTGAAAACAGCCATGGATTTGAAACCGCACCTTTGCAGATTTTCCAGCAAGTCCTCACGGTTCTCGAAGAATTCATACGCTCCCATTTACCTTGTCGCTAAGACAAAACCCTTAAAGATCGACATAAATCTACGGATAAATTCTTCCTTTTTAGAAGAAAGTGTTGAAAAACACGGAATATTATGGTAGTCGCCCCTTAAAAACCTCTACAAGCTCCAAGAGGCGCGTTCATTTTCCCCGTGTAACAA
>CAKUMP010000152.1 GCA_934667795.1 uncultured Chthoniobacterales bacterium
GTCTAATATATCCCGTCTTCATAAATTTTCCTTCCCAAACACAACTTTCCTCCTGTATTTTTTGTCTCCATGCAAAAGTTTCCCCTAAAAAACACCCCCCATCCCCTCATTTGAAAATTATTAACCTCTTAGAATAGAATAAAACAAAAACCATGAAATTTATAAATTCCCTACCGTGCGCTTGCGCACTTATGGCAGTCGCGTCTTCCATGACCATTGCCCCGGTAATGGCAGGCAGTACGACCGCCGTTTCCGATAAGGCTCTTGTGATTGAAGAATCCACAGAAAAATGGTGGGAAGTAGAGTTCACCCTCGGGTACGACAGTAAATACATCTGGCGCGGACTCAACTTTCTAGGCAATAAAGGAATTGCAACCGGAGACTTGAATTTTTCTGCCTATGGACTGAATGCCGGTGTATGGTATGCAGAAGGACTGGATACCCATTACCATGAAGTCAATTTCTATGGTTCTTATGGACATGACTTCGGTCCGATCGCACTCGAAGCAGGATACCTTTATTACTACTACCCTACCGATCCTGAACCTAATAAAACACACGAAGTTTATATCGCGGCCAGCACCTCCGTCATTCCTTACATCACCCCATCCCTTGCCTTTTATTATGATGTGGATGTCTATGAAGGCGGATACCTCGAATTGCGTTTTGACGGTAGTTTTCCGGTTTATAAAGAAATCGTCAGCCTGGAACCATGGGTTTCTGTTTCTTACGACTTTGATCTGATGACGGAAGGAAACAGTTGGAACAACTTCGAACTCGGTGTTGCTGTTCCTTTCCAAATCACTGACTATCTCTCATTTCGCGCATACTTTGCCGCGAGCTTCCCGGTGGAAGAGTTAAAGAAATATGAGGATAACGAAGCCTGGGCTGGAGCTTCCCTGACATTCACGTTCTAGAGCATTCGAATAAACCAAACACACAAGGGTCACAGGTTCACGCCTGCGACCTTTTTTAGGCTCTTACTCGGTCCAGCGTCCACCTGCGGTTGAAATAATCGGCAGAGTATGCGTTTGATAGTACGTTTTTCCGATGGCGCCTCGCATGGGAATCCCTGTTGCGCTGCGCCATTTTCCACTCATACTTTCCCCGGTATGACACCCCCAGCTCACCACTTCTGCCCGGCGGGCAAATATTCCTTTTCGAATTTGTGAAAGCTCATCTTCATGCAGGTAAACTTTCGACGCACTGTCAATTTCATTAGAATAATCAAACATGAAACAGGCCCGATTCGAATGTCCAAAATAATCAAAGGTCAGGATTTTATAATGATCCCGCGGTTGTCCGTAATTCATATAGCGGATCAACTCTGCTGTTTGGCTGAAATAAACCAGCCTTACATTTCCAAATGCTCTGGGGATACTTTCGATAATCCCGAACATATCCTTTGGTTCTTCTTTTACTCGCCGGACATAGGCAGGGCGATAAACAAACCAGGTAATCGGTGTATGAGGCCCATACTCGGCGCGCAGTTCTTCTATACGAATACGTGCTGCACGAATAAAATTCAGCCACCATTTATCATGCGGCTCCGCTTTGTATTTCTCCCACTGCATCATTGTCACGCCCCCGCTAACAATCAAATGTTCGCCCTGTTCCGCTTGGGCAGAAGGGATCCCGCCACCTAATACAAATCCGCACAATAAAATGATAAAAAGCCGCGTCATGATAGCTTCAAGAAACCAGAATTCTCGAACTTTGCAAGGAATCAAATTTTTCTCACTTATTCTCAGCGTTCATTTCCGACAGGTTGGTCATCGCGCACCGTACGGAATCCTACGCGCACATCCGGTTGTTCCGGTAAAAGCACCAGCGAACGTCGGGTCACCTTCACATCCGGCTGACGCGTCGCACGATCCAGGGAATGGAAATTCCCCCCACGCACGACCGGGATATTCTGGTCCGGTTTCCTTGGATCCGGCGCCCATGTGCCGGTCCATTCACTGACATTCCCTGCCATATTGAGCGCATTATAAGGGCTGACATCTCCCGTCATTACATCGACAGGTGCCCAGCGGTTATACCCATCGATCGAGCCTGGCGCTCGGGGGTTATCCGCATAATCCGCGGAAGAATTCGCACGTTTATTGTCATACTCATTTCCCCATGGATACACAAACCCTTCTGTTCCGCGTGCCGCCTTTTCCCATTCCTGTTCCGTAGGCAAACGATGCCCTTTCCACTTGGCATACGCATACGCATCATACCAGTCGATATTAAATATGGGAAAATTGATCTCCAGGTTTACCCCATCGAAAGTCACTTTCTTCTTCGTGGCAGACTCCCACATCAAATCCCAGCGCAATGGCGTATGAGATTTCCCCTTAGGTTGATTTTCATGGTCATACTCGGTGGTAGGATTTTTTTTCAGATCATCCAGAAACTGCTTGTACATCCCGATTGAAACCTCATAACGATCAATCCAGAAAGTTGGCAATTCGACTTTTTCTCCATCCTGATAAATAAACTCCCCTGCCGGAACCTCTACCATTTTGGAAAAGTCCTGAATACTGTTTGCAAAGAAAAGTTTATAAATCAAAACGCCAACGACCAGCCAGAGCAATGCAAATACCCCGAGGGTGCTGTACAACATTGCTTTCTTTTGCCGTTTCCGTTCTTCTTCCACCGCACGAATCGCGGCTTCGTCTTTTTCACTCAGTTTATACGCATCTTTAGGAACCACTTTTGGCTCCAATGCCCGCACATCCTGAATTAAGGCACCCCAGGATAAATATCCTGCAGGTCCGTCAATTTTCATTTTCGTCAATAAATTTCGCACTTCAGGCGAAACCGCGACCCCTTCCTGTACCGCCTGCGTCACAATGATCGACAACTGCTGAATTTCTTTCTGAATCCCAATCTGTTGATCCGCCTGGATTTTTGCCAGGTTTGCTAACCGTGGCGCATCTTTCATATCCAGAAAAATCTTGGATGCATCCAATGGATCATGCGGAATCTTTTGATGACTCAAGTAAGATAATGACTCTGCAACGACACGAATGACGCGCAATGCGACCTGATCCTGGATCGGAGTCCCTTGCGAAATAAAGTCTTCCAGCGTATGTCCTTCAATGAACTCTCGCGTATAATAATAAAGGCCATTTGCTTCGCCTGCCTCATACACGGAAATAATCGACGCATGTTGCACATTCGCTTTCGCGCTGGCATCCGCAATGAAGCGTTGCACCGCTTCCGGGTTCAAATGATGCTCCTGGTCCAGAACCTTTAGCACCACCTGACGATTCATATTAATCTGATTTGCCTCATACGCCACGCCCCATTCTCCTGTTCCCAGAATGCGTGTTACCTGATACTCCCCAATCTGTTTCCCTATCAGGCCCGCATCCGCGTCCGCCTCACCTTCTTCATGCCGGGACTCATCTCTCCGTCGAACCCCTTCCATGACAATGTGTTCCCAGCCACTCTGAATAGAACGTTTATCTGTCAACACCCCTTCATCGGCCTCAAACTCACCAAAATCCCACGAAATAATTTCATATACCGCTTCTTCTGCTGTCAGAGCCCCACAGACCGCATGCACAATCCGCCCTTCCTGAATGAAAATCACCCCTTTATTTACGCCTTTGGAAATTTTCAGTCGTCCAGTCCGGCGACTGATACAATACATCTGAATGATATCCACCAACTGAAATTGGTCCAGTTTTCCGGTGAATCCCTGCTTCTGCATCAGATGCGACAAATTCGCGGTCATCCCGGAACCTTTGGTCGCCGGTTTGACATCTTCTCCATGATCTTCCTTGACCGAAATTCCTCCTCCACTTGTATCCGTTTCCTGCTCGGCCTCCTGTGAAGAAACGGGCGCAGAAACTTCCGGTGCTACCGCTGCTGGCGCCGAAGTCGGTGTCGCAACAGGAGTTGCGGTCGGCGCTGCGGGTTTCGCAACGGGCACAGCGGCCGGTGTTGCAACAGGAATGGCAGTTGGCGCTGCGGGTTTCGCAACGGGCACTGCGGTCGGTGTTGCAACAGGAGTGGCAGTTGGCACTGCGGGTTTCGCAACGGGCACTGCGGTCGGTGTTGCAACAGGAGTGGCAGTTGGCACTGCGGGTTTCGCAACGGGGGTTGCGGTTGGTTTCGCAACAGGAGTGGCAGTCGGCGTCGCGGGTTTCGCAACGGGCACTGCGGCTGGTGTCGCAACAGGAGTTGCGGTCGGCGCTGCGGGTTTCGCAACGGGGGTTGCGGTTGGTACGGCTGGCGTTGCAACAGAAGTTGTCTGCACCTGTGGAGGAATCGTGCCTGCCAGCGTTTTTACCAAACGTAACAAAACCTCACTCTGAATCGGCTTCTGGAGCACCGGACACCCTTGAACCCGGTCCGCGTGTTCGCTAAGATCATACCCCGTAATAAAAACCGTTTTCAGATTCGGCAAATCCTGCAGAAGGTGTTCCCTCAAATCAAATCCACTATGAGATTCCATCACCACATCGGTAATCAACAAATCCAAGCCCCCCATCTGGATAATTTTATCTACCGCCTGCTCTACACTTTCCGCAGATTCCGCAGCATAGCCAGCTTCACCCAGAATATATACCATCTGGTCCAGAATTGCTTTTTCATCATCAACGATGATTATTTTCATAATTAATCGGGGTTAACATTTATACTACTCTTCCACCTGTAAAGCAGGCGGAAACAAAGTCAATAGTCGTACGGGATCAGCTCTTACATCCTCCAACTGATCCACATAATATAATCGGACAATATATCCAAGATAACTTCGGGTTTCTTCAAAAGAAAAATCGTCATCCTGGGCATTTTCTGTACTTTTTTCTTCTTTTTTGGGTTGGATATAAGAAATTTCCAATACCTCTACACCGCCATCTTTCCAGTCTGCGGGAGCAGTTGTCCACTCGGACTTCACATCCGCATTTGTTAAAACAATATTTTCGCCATCCAGCAGATCATAGAAAAACACCTGAACGATCACATCTTCCAGATTAATGGCCTGTCCGGCTCTAGCTTTAATACCAACACGCAAAGTAACTTTTTGTTCAACTGAAGGGTCTTCCACCTCCCGTGCTTCGACCTCAATCAATCCCAGTAACGAGCCGGGCTGCAACCCTTCTTCATCGCGTCCGGCACCGGGTACCATCTCGGTGAATGCCTGACTGGGATTTGCCAGCATGGGCTGTAATTTCATTTCCGCCAACTGCCGCAATGCACCTGCCGCATCTCCCAATTCCAAAACCCGACGCCAGTACTCTGCCGATTTATTCGTCAACCCCATCATTTCATAAGTCATTGCAATCTCGGAAACCACGAGTGGGTTATCCATTGCAAATGTCTGTGCCTCGCGCAATTTCACAAGAGCAGCCTGCATATCGCCTTTCTCTCGCATCCCGCGTGCCTGCTCAATAAGTTTTGAAATACGTATTTCCACCGGAGGCAGCACCGCTTCCGGATCACGTGAAGGCGTCTCCAGCGTACGGGGAGCCGGTGTCGCCAAAGGTTCTACAGATTCCTGCGGAGTTTTTGGCAATGCGGCTTCCACTAATGCCCGTTCTAACGCCGCCACATCCACTGGTTCCGCAGGTGTCACTTCTGTCGATTCAGCCACGCGTGCTCCTTCCGAAACGGTTTTTTTATCCGTTTCGGTCAATTTAAAAAACGCATATATAATCAACCCAATCTGTATAACTGCTACGATACCAATAACAGTTATGGCCACGGAAAAGGTCCGACCTACCGTTGCGCGTGGTATTGGGGGTGTTGATTGCGATCCCATAAGGTGCTTATGATTAGCGAACCGACCCCTTTATGTCAACGAATCACATACTTAAAAAACATTTTGTGGACAAACTCTGAAATTTATTCCAGAATCTCCCGCTTATGTTATCGGTATTTATTAACATTCTTCTTGGACTCCATATTCTGGTATCTCTTTTAATGGTTTTGGTAGTGCTCATGCAACGGCCTAAAAGCGAAGGGCTGGGTGCTGCTTTTGGCGGTGGTATGA
>CAKUMP010000153.1 GCA_934667795.1 uncultured Chthoniobacterales bacterium
TTGTGGGGAGGACAAATTCTGGAAGATCTGGTGGAGGTGGTAGGAGAAAGCGAGGGGATAAATGTCCGAGGATTTGTTTCCAGAGTAGGCGTGGTGCGCGCGAACCGAACGTATCAGCACATTTTTATTAATGGACGCGCTGCCGATCATGCGGCCATCCAGCAGGGGGTACGGGAAGCCTATCACAGTAATTTGAACCGAGGCCAGTATCCGATCATTTTGTTGCAGATCAGAATGGACCCATTGCTGCTGGATGTAAACGTGCACCCGGCAAAACGCGAAGTGCGATTCCGAAACCCATCCAGTGTCAGGAATGCAGTGCAGGACGCGATCCGAAAAGGGTTGTTGAAAAATTTCCAGCCCTGGAAAAAACAAAAATCCGGAGATGTCACATCTCCCCACAAGGACGCCGAGCAGCAAAAGAAAGAAAATGCACTCGCCTCGCAAGGGACGGGCGCAACAGATATCGGGAAACAACCGCATGCGAAAAAAACACAGACGGCAGGGAGCGTTTCAAAAGTCGCGACCGGGAAATTATCCGGACAATCCCCTGAAGATCTGGTGCAAATGCAACGCGCACTTTCAGAGATTGATATCGGGAGTTTTTTACCTTCGACCACATCCGGCGCCCTCCCTGCAGACGATGAGAGGAAAATAGAGCCACCAGAAAAAAACAAGATCGAAATTTCAAAAAACTTTGGAGGTGGCGTCGCATGGACAGAAAAAATGGACTTTTCGCCGGAATCACAAGCGGAGACGGAAGACTCGGTAAAAGGACAAAATTTTCATCCGATTGGCCCATTGAGCAAGGAGTATTATTTGTTTGAATTCGAAGGAGGGGTGACGGTGATGTCGTTACGGGCGTCACGAGAAAGGATTGTTTATGAAGAACTGGAAAAAACATTGCAGACCAAAGCAGTGACTTCACAGCGTCTGTTGTTTACCCCGGTCGTTAATTTATCCGCAAAAGATGCCGGGTGGTTGAGTCAGAACCTGGATATGTTTGATCGGCTTGGATTCGAGATTGAACCCTTTGGGTTGCATTCATTTCGAATAGATGCCGTGCCGGATTTTGTGGAGCTGGATGACCCTGAGCAGGTTTTGCAGCAAGTCGTGGAAGAGATGCAAAAAGGCGGAGTGGCCCGTCTGGATCGCGAACTTTTATTGCGAAGTCTGAGCCGACATGTACAACCCGAAAACCAGATGCTGTCTGCAGAACAAGTCGAAGAATTACTGGAACGTCTGCTGCAATGCGACCATCCTTACTGTTGTCCAAAAGGCAAACCCACCATGATCCAGATTTCTTCACAAGAACTCGACCGCAAATTCAACCGCCAAACGTAATTCTTTTTTTCGAATGGGATGAGGCGTATTTGGAGTGCGGCGGTTTCCGTCGCTTTGGATCATAACGAATGGGATGCACGAACACCTTTCGTATGGCGAAACTTACACGTCGTTCGAACCAAAGCGGTGCAGAGCCCCGCACTCCAAATTTTTCCCGTGTGGTAGGAAAAATTTCTGACATGCCAGAGCCACTCGAATAATATGGGGTCTGTCCCTTATTTTTCGAATGGGGTGAGGCGTATTTGGAGTGCGGCGGTTTCCGCCGCTTTGGATCATAACGAATGGGATGAACGAACACCCTTTGCATGACGAAACTTACAAATCATTCGAACCAAAACGGTGAGGAATCCCATACCCCAAATCCCCAAATCTTCCTTTTTTAAGGAAAAGTGTTGAAAAATACGAAATATTATGTTATAATCCCCCATAATTGGGGGGTGCTTAAACTTAACCTCTTCTAATCATGTTCGTTTGAACAAACTACGCTTATTAGGGCGATCTGCGGCAGTATTTAGGATTCACAAAGGTCGTTAAAATAGTTTGCAAATCCAATTAAAGCGCCAAATTAAGAGCAAAGCGGTAAGTGCGTGGTTGCAAGACAAGACAAAAGAAGGCAAAGGAAAAATCACCGTTTTAGATCACCCTTACAGGGTTTATTTCTCTTTCTGTACCAGACCCAGGGCGTTGCCCTGGTCTGACATAGGTGGCCCTTTCAGGGCACGTCCTCCTGAAAGATACGTTCATGCACGAAGATTTTTTGACCACGAATGAACACGAATAGACGCGAATGGACACAAGTGATTATTTTTTATGGATGATGAAGATGATGCGTTTGGGGAAGAGATTCCCACAAAGAAAATTTTAAAAATCCAGAAATTCTTCGTGGCTTTGCCTGCCTTCGTGTGAGATACTTCTTCCAGCGCGTACCACCTCACTTTTCTTTGCATTACCCCATTATAAAAATACCTTCGTGTGAAAAAAGATGTGATTAACGTGGGTCTCAATCCACGACATGCGTTGCTTTTTCGCTAAGCTCTTTGGGAATCGTCATACCGAGTGCCTTGGCATGTTCGAGGCTGACGGAAATTACGACTTTTGGCGGAAGAAGAAACGGGATGGTGGCGGGGGATTCGCCGGCGATGATGCGTTCAATGATTTTGACCGTTTGATAACCGACTTCATGATAATCGCGCCCCAGGGAAATGGGAGAGCCCATGGGGATGGTGCTGCTGTTCATACTAAAGAGAGGCATTCGCGTATTGCGAGCCGCTTTGGTAATGGAGGTGAATCCGGAGGAGGAAAGGTTATCAGAAAGCTGGACAATGGCGTCAATAGGTTGCGATGCAAGAGAAATGGCTGCATCCGCAAATTCCGCAGAAGAGTTGGCCGCTACTGCGATCAATGTAAATCCTCGTTGCTCGCAAGCCTTCGCAAGAGATTCATAGAGATCCACTGAATTGGCTTCCGCGGGACAATATAGCGTACCGATCTTTTTGACTTCCGGATAGTATGTTTCCAGAAGATTGAGCATTTCATTTACGGGAGCCAGAACGGAAACGCCTGTTACATTTGGCAGATGATTGGTATAACTTTCACCCGCTCCTGCTGCCATAGGGCTGGCGACAACGCTGAAAACGACCGGACGATCTTTTACTTTTGCAATCGTGTTTTGCAGCGCTGGGGTGGATAGGGGAACAAATATGTCGGTTTGATTCGTCAGGGCGGCATCAATAATATTTGCCATTGCGGCAATGTCTCCCTGCGCGCTTTTCAATTCCACGACATAATCTTTTCCTTCTGTTAAGCGGCTTTCTTTCCATGCGTCTTTCATTCCTTCCAAGGCTTCTTCCATGGGTGGGGTTTCAAGATAAAGAATTTCTGCCAGCTTCCATTTTTTACCACTCGGGTTCGAGGGTGGCAGTGCGCTGTCCTGTAAGGCTTTCAACTTTTCAGGGGAAAGAGTTTTTCCTAAACGTTCGGCAACTTCCTGATTGTATTCGACAAGGCTGACCGAAACATTTTGAAAAGGAATGGTCGACGGATCTGCCCCGTTCAGAATACGCCCCAGTGGTTTTGCTGCCGCCTTTCCACTATGATAAAAACCTGGTCCAATGGCCATGTAGGCTCCTCGTTCCACATGCCCCGGATCTTCCAGAAGCACCGGAATGCCTGCTGCATTTGCTGTTTTTAATAAACTTTCCAAAGCAAACCCGACAGAGTTGTCCGATGGTGCATAAATACAGGAAACATCTTTACTCACTAATGCTTCCGATGCCTGCAGGACTTCCGAAGAATGCGCAACCGTATTTTCAACCAGCGTAATCCCTTCTTTTTCACATTCCTCACGCAACGCATCAATAATTCGGACCGAATTAATTTCTCCTCCATTATAAATGGTACCAATGCGCGTGATGCCCGGGAAAATTTGTTTGACTGCCTCTACGGTAAATTCAATAGGGGGAAAACTGGAAATGCCGGTCGCATTATCGGCGTGATCTGTAAATGATTTTCCTGCTCCAGCCGCGACCGGGTCGGTGATATAGGTGAAAACAATCGGCTTTTCGCCTGCATGCACCAGCGCGGTTTGTAATGCCTGGGTGGTAAATGTCACGACAGCTTCGACATCCGAAGAGGCCATGTTTTGCAGAATAGGAATAAAATTGGAACTGTCGCCGTTTGCGTGTATGCGTTCCACAATTAGATTTTCTCCTTCCACATACCCTAACCCCTGCAAACCTTCCAAAAGCCCTTGCTCACATAAATCCCTGCTCGGATCTGGCCCATACCACACCATCCCGATCTTATAGATCTTGCCTTCCCGCGCTCTCGCTTCCACTTGCTCCGCATTAACGCCCAAATGGTTGTCCCGGGAGTTGTCCCGATTCCGACTCCCAAGGTCGGAAAACAATAAGATGCCTCCGGTTATGAGTATTAAACCAATCCCAAGTATCAAGGGTTTTAAATGATGCATCATGAGGGGAAACTTTAACGGTTTCTGATGCAGAGAAAAGTTATTTTTAGATAATCGAGTGTCTAAAAATGACTTTATAGGGGAGATTGGTGAAAGAAATGAAAAAGAACTTGCGATCTATTGAAAATCCGAACATATTCCTTGTTCGATTTCTTATCGATATGGAAGGGTGGCTGAGTCCGGTTTAAGGCACTCGACTCGAAATCGAACGTGGGGTTAAACTCACCGCGGGTTCGAATCCCGCCCCTTCCGCCACCAGCGTTCCGCTGGACTTTTTACGCGCTGCCGCACGGACCGCTTTGCGACCTCGCATTACATATATTTCGGGTTGAAAAATCCTCGTTTTCTCTTGCATCTTAAGACCGTTGCTGACACCGATTGGCGTTTCCTGCCCGTCTCCATGTCATCATAAAGCATCCAGAGGACTTACGGCCCGCCCCGTTATCGCATGCAATACATGAGTGTCAATTATCGTTGTTTTCACGCTCGAATGCCCCAGTGCCTTCTGAATCGTCCGCAAATCCGTCCCTGCCTGCAACAAATGGGTCGCATAACTATGCCGCAATGCGCGCGCCGTCACCCGTTTCGTGATTTCCGAGCGTTTCACCGCACTCGTCAGCCATTTCCTCTCATCCCTCCACCCTAACAGAATTCCCGGCGTATTTTCCAGTGGACGGGTATAGGATTTTCCGATTATTCTTCCGATGAACAAATAATTACTTGTTAGACAAAGAAAGATAACCCCAAAGAAAGATAACCCGCTCTATGACAATCGAAAGATCTCGTGACCTTGTCTATGGCTTCGCTGACATTATGGCAGTCGGAAAGCCCTTCATCGGTGATGCTTCAGTGTTGCCATGCGCGCGTTCCGAGCTTCGGACCGCTTTTTCGGTATACTTGAGCTGGATGTATTCCGAGCGGAAAAAGAATCCAACGGCGTTCGAGCGCAACGGATATGGCGAGACGCTTCGAGCTGCCGAGAGTTGTAGCCTTATGGTTGATGATTTTCACGACATTGCCCCAGAGGACGTGGCTGAGGTGAACCGAATTAACAGATCAATTAAGGCACCCACGGACATTGGCGAAGCGGAATTGAAGATGATGGTCAAGTATCCACCAGGAGGTGCCACGACATGACCTACACAGAATACAAGAAAGCCCGTCTTGATAGAGGATTAAAGGCAGGTATAGATAACTCTGTTGCATTGCGACTGGTGGATTATCTCCCCAAGCGTTATTAGTATGCACATATATTTTGGTCATGGGTCTGGTTGCTTTCTATCCCAGTTGCCATATTGCTAATGATCTTCGTGAAGTGGTGGATTGGATTACTGGTTCTTGTTTTCGTCACGCCGACTATTTTTAGCGCGACCAAGAAGTCTGCGGCTCAATTCGTTTTAGAGTATGCCGACGAAAACGAAGATTTCTTTAATCGTCTCGCAGAAAAGAACCTGCTCATATCCCGAGAATGAACAATACCGAACAATAAAGGGTGTAGCGGAGGTGAGGAACGAACCTCCGACTGCACCCCTGGTTGAACAAGCCCGTCGAATAAGAGCGGGTTGGCTTATGCTTTTTATGGTTGGGGAGTTGCGCGGAAAGGACGGCGCAGAAGCGGTTGCCGCA
>CAKUMP010000154.1 GCA_934667795.1 uncultured Chthoniobacterales bacterium
CTATAAGGAGGCGCGCAGCAGCACAAAAAGCGTAAATTCGTCAATGCGCGAATCTGATGCCAGGCTCCGGCTGGAATCAATACGCCGTCGCCAACTTTTACTTCCCGCTCCTCACCCTCGATTTCCACGAGGCCTCGCCCGTCCGTAATAAAATAAAATTCTTCGCTCTTTTGATGATAATGACGATCCGTCGCATTTCCTTCGGGTAAATAAGCTTCTGCCAGGCTCTGATTTGCTACCGGTGCGCAGGATAAATCCAATATACTGCGAATTTCAGACCCATCTTTTGTGACAAATGGCTCTGCCTCGTGTAAGTTTCGTATCATCATCTTATAAGAATGCGTGATTTTTTCTAAAAAATAAACGATAATCCCAATATGCGCTCCTTCGATAATATTACTGCCGTTATTACAGGCGCTTCTTCTGGAATTGGTCAGGAGATGGCCATTCAGCTCGCCCCCTTAGCCAAATGTCTGATTCTCGTCGCTCGTCGCAGGGACCGACTGGAAGCGTTAAAAGAAGAACTACTCATCATCAACCCGGACCTCCTGGTTGAACTGTATTCTGTCGATTTCGCAGACGAGGAAGCCGTCGAGGAGTTTGCTGAAACCCTGCAACAACGCACGGTTAAAGTCCAATTGCTGATCAATAACGCCGGCTCAGGCGACCGCGGCCTCTTCGAAAACAGCTCCTGGAATAAAACCCGGGGGATGCTCGAAACCAATATCAAAGCACTCACCAAACTCACCCACGCACTCCTCCCGGATATGCTCCGCGCAAATTATGGCGCCATTTTGAATGTCAGTTCCGTGGCAGGACTTGTCCCCGTTTCAGGTATGGCGGTTTATGCTGCAAGCAAGTCCTATGTGACCAGTTTCTCCGAAGCGCTACGCGCAGAATTACGCGACACCGGGGTAAAAGTCTGTACGCTCTGCCCCGGTCCGGTTAAAACCGAGTTTGGAACCATCGCTCAAAGAACACACGAACTGGAAACCGCCGATTCTGCCCCGGGCTTTCTCTACATGCCCCTGGAAACCGTCGCGCGCGAAGGACTGTTAATGGTCCTGCACGACCGAGCACGCGTAGTTCCCGGTCTCCCGATGGCAATCCTGATTACCCTCGTTTCGCTCCTCCCCCTCTTTATTTTGCGCCGAATTCTGGAAAATCGCGCGCGAATGTGGGAATAAGCTTTAAAACTTTCTTAATCCATTCAACCATTCATTCTAACCATTCCTAATTATGTTATCATTTCTTAAAATCTATTACTTTATTTTTGGCCTCCTCACGATCGCAGGGGGTGTCATGGGATACATCAAAGCAGCAAGCAACGCATCCCTGATCGCAGGGGGAATCAGCGGAATCCTGATTGTGGTGGCGGCATTATTGCTCACTGCCAAAACCGAAATTGCCTTACTGTTAGGCGGATTAATTTCCATCGCACTGATTGGCCGTTTTGCTCCCGCCTTTTTCAAAGAGGGCGCATTTATGCCTGCTGGTCTCATGACGATCCTTTCTATCGTCGGACTCGTCCTGACAGTCCTCACTTTTTTCAAGCGGTAAAATACTTTTTAAAAAAAATGGCTGACTCCAAACCTCCTGCCAGTCAACGCAACCGTCCATACTGGGTGATCGGGACAATCGCCCTCGCTTTCGCTTCTTCCGGATGTCCACAAACCGAAAGAGCGACGGAAGCTCCACCCACCCCGACTCCTCAACCGGCAACGCCCATCCCCACCCCAACCCCGGAACCCAGCCCCACTCCTCTTCCAACCGTATTTATCCCACGTCAGGAGTTAGATACGGCTAAACTTTATGGCGATATTCTGGTTTCTTCCGAACTGATCACGTCACAAGGCCGGCCGTCGTCGGTGGAACGTCTGGACCCGAAAAGTTTTGAATTAAAACTGGAATTAAAAATCCGTGTGCCGGAAGCTCATGCCAGTCTGGAAAAATTATCGGAAATCAATCCCGACCTTCCCAACGTCCTGCCCGGCCTCGCGGCTATGATCACGGACGCAAAAGTGTCCAATTTCTATCATGGGCTCTACGAAAATAAGGTAAACTACCAGAAAAACCGGATCGGACGTCTGGAACGTTTACTTTCCCGACACAATTTTTTCGATTGTGAAACGATTCTGGAAATGACGCATCCGGAAACAGGCAGAAAAGTTTTGTTAATACAATCCGAAATGGATGTGAATGGGGACGGTTCCGATGGAGATCGTTTATTACCGGTGGATCAAACCTCTCCCACTTTCCAGCCCTACACGAGTTATCGCTGGCGAAAACAAACCGATAATCCCAATGAATTTTTAGCTCCCCGAGAAGAAAAATTAAAGGAACTGGAAGAACGTTTTGCCGTCAAAGGGTTATCGATTGAAGAAAACCGCTCTTTACGGTCGGGTATCGACAAATTGAAGGTCGAAATTGCCGATTTAAAAACGTACAGTTATCTCCTGTCGCGTGCGGACCCCTTTATTGTTGTACCGGGCTTTATGCGTCGGGATAAAAGTTTACCTTTTGCGCCTCAACTGGGAGACTATGCGGCGGTCATTTATGAAAACCGCATTTACCCAGCTATTCTGGGGGATGTTGGTCCTTCGCATAAAATGGGAGAAGCCTCGCTGCGGATTTGTCGGGAAATTAACCCAAAATCCAGTGGATACCAACGCGCCGAAAGCGAATTAAAAGTGACCTATTTAGTTTTCCCCGGCACCGCAGAACCAACCGCCGGTCCTCCCAACCTGGAAGCCTGGCACGCTGCCTGCGAAAAATATCTCCAGGAAATCGGCGGATATCAAGGCACCCTTTTCGTCTGGGAAGACATGACCGCTCCACCGCCCACACCCACTCCGGAACCAACTCCTACTCCTGCACTCGCTCCAACTTCAGAGTCCACTCCTGCCACGGAACCCACACCCACATCCACTCCCGAATCCACACCTTCACCGGCATCCACACCAACGCCAGATCCTGCAAGTCCGGAACCAACCCCGACACCCACATCTCCCGTCATCCTCCCTGGGAGCACCGACGTCCCCGTCGGCTGATTCAGAAGTTTATACATTAAGTGATTTTATTCACATAATAACAGCTTTCCCAATCGAATGAAGCGTATTTGGAGTGCGGCGGTTTCCGCCGCTTTGGATCATAGCGAATGGGATGTATAAACCACCTTCGCGTGGCAAAACTCACACGTCATTCAAACCAAAGCGGTGCAGAGCCCCACACTCCAAATTCTTCCCGTGGAGTGGGAAAAAGGACAGAGTAATTCAAGAAATAGATTTTTGAAACGACTCGGATGTCTCCATGCCTTTGGACGTGGCATTTTCGGATCGTGTCGTTTCTACAGACAGGGCAGAAACTTTTTCCAATTTTGCCAAGACCTGATCTGCAATCACGCGGTTTCGACAATCGAAAACAAATTCATATTCTCTCTTTTCGCCCGGCTGGTAAATTTTCAGATGACTGGCCAGAAACCCCTGATTTAACTGCACTTTTTTCTCCGTCAAAGGAATCCTGATGACGGCTGAACGGAAGCGTTTCTTCCGAACAAAAACCAGTTCTTGCGGGTTATTTTCTGTTCTCAGCAAATATCCAAAACAAAATGTCGGGACCCCCGGGCAACGTCCGGTCAGAACTTGTACGGCAAAGTCGATCGGCTCATTGGAAATCCCTTCCGCATGCAGCGAATGCTCAACCCCCGAAGGAACATGTTTTGGTAATTCCACCCCTTTTCCTTCCACCATTGGCAACGCCTGCAGCTTCCTCCAGATCAACCACAACTTCCCTCGCGACCCCCGATATAACCTCGGCAAATACACATAACTCAACGCCAGTAACAAAATTAAAACCACCAGCGAAACTACCGGATTTGCAAAAATTAACCATAACCCACCCACCACCGCCACATCCTCAACCGAACTTACCATCATATTCGAAACCGGCTCCGGCGAGCCATTCACCAATAACCGTGAACCCGCTTTCACTGTGTGCGCAGTCAACGCAAACCCAAATGCCAGAATCGCAACCACGACTTCAAACACTTCATTGGTCGTCCCCAATGCCTGAATCGCTAACAATGTCCCCCCCACCGGGCGTATCACCGTATGCAAGGTGTCCCACAAGGAATCCACCCACGGGATCTTGTCCGCAAAAAATTCCAGAAAAAATAAAACCCCCGAAATCGTCAATATCGCCGGATGCGACAATATCTCCAATTGCTGATACTGCTCCGCTAACGAAATCCAGTCAAATCGAATCGCTAATCCCGTCAGAAAAACAGTTAAATATAAATTTACCCCAGCTAAAGTCGCTAAACCTAACGCCATTCCGAGGAGTTCCAGATGTTCCATATCCGCATCTTAACACCAAATTTCTCATTTTTCATCCGGTTTTTTTCATTAGAAAAATTTATTGTCCGCCTGATACGGCATAAAAATAATTTTTTTGAAATTTTATTGAGATTATGTCTCATTATGGTGTATTATTAGTTATACCGATGGCAAAAGAAATTACACAGACCCCTCGCGGATGGCGGACAGAAGCTGCACGAATTGTCGAGGAATTGTTTTCACAAACTCCTTCTTCGCAATGGGATTTGCTTTTGGAGTTACGTAGTGGTTTGTTAACCGGGCAAAACTGGGAAAAGGTTCTTGAATGTTTCCTGCACTGCCGTTTGCTGATGGAAATGGACCATTACCTGCCCTTTTACCGGTTGCGCAAATTGTTGACAAACGGATTAAAACTGGAAGCTGGTCGCTTGAATCGCCCCAACTTGCTGGATCAGTTGTTGCGACGTAAGCATCGCTCTCTGGACACCATCCGTCGCGCATTACATCGGGAACATTTCGAACACTTTACCGATATCCCATTGCCAGAAGTCCGTCTGGTAGAACAGTTTAGGGCAGTTGACAGTTGACAGTTGTCCGGTACGAATTAGATTCTCCGATCCATTTTTTGCGTTTCTTTCCAAGGCATCCACCACCTTAACCTGGTCGCTTTTGCCTTTGAAAGTGTTACCCATGTATTGAACCATTGTTGTTACCTATGTTCTGACTGCGCCCCACACCCCACGCCATCAACTGTCCCTTGTCAACTGTCAACTGTCAACTGTCTCCCTGGGCGTTTGGTGAATTGCGAGGGTGTACAGCCCATTTCTGACGTAAATGCTTTTGCAAAATGGCTCATACTGTTATACCCCACTTCCAGCGCAACTTCCGTCACATTCATTTTCCCTTCCAAAAGTAATTGTGCTGCTTTTTCCATTCGCATCTCACGAAAATACCGTGCCAGAGTCGTTCCCATCGTTTCCGAGAAGATCCGGCTCAAATACGTGGGACTGCATCCGACCGCTTTTCCTAACGCCTGTAAATTCAACGGCGTATCCAGCCGTTTACGTAGTTCTTCGATGATTTCTTCCACGCGCTCCCGATTCATCCGCTTATGCCGTTCGCAAAATAACTCCCCGCTAAAATCCGCTTCTTTTTTTTCGAACAGACTCAACGCCATCAACTCACTGATCCTGCTGCAATACCACAATGCCTGCGCCGCTTCAACCGTCACTGGCGGATTTAAAAGCTCACGCGCAAGACGCAATTCTCCCGCGCTCAGTTCTCTCACTCCACCCACTCCCTTTTTGTACATAATCCCCTCATCCCCACGAATAATTTCTCTCACCCACGAAACGACCGCTTTCTCATCCCTTCCCAAAATCCCTCGCAAATACCCCATGCTCATTTCTATCGTCAAAAACTCATGATGCCCCTCCCCTTCGCGCTGCGCCAGCACCCCTCCTTCGCCTACCCAGTACATCGCCAAGGTCCCCTGCTTCACGCGCATCACCCCTCCACTTTGACGAATCACCCCTTCTCCACTCAAATTTAAACAAATTTCCAGACTCCCCTCATGAAAACTCCCCCCCCATTC
>CAKUMP010000155.1 GCA_934667795.1 uncultured Chthoniobacterales bacterium
AACTTTTTTAAGCAAAATACGCTCTGTCGGCGCATCGTAAAAAAGAGGTGGGAATTTTATTATTGACTTTTTCGCAAAAAATGATAACGATAACACAATGAACATGAAGCAATTACTAATTGGGTCTGTGTGCTGTATGTTAATGGGGTTTGGAGGGGCGTCTGGAGCGGTTTATACGTTTGATGGTTGGGATGGGATTACAGACTATTTTTCGGTCAATGGGTATGCGGGAGCTTATACAATTGGGGATGGAAACGGGTTGAGCGGAACAGATGGGGTGGCATTTACGTCGCATACCGGGACAGCGTCTTTGGTATTACAAACACCTGTCGCTTCCGGAGGAGACGTATCGATGGGGATCTATTTTCAATATGTCACGCGAGTGAATGGAAGTGGGGATTATTTTTCGTTAGGAATTGGGAAGACGGCAAATTATGTTCCTGCAACCACAGGAACAAATGATCATATTCGATTTTTGTTGAATCATCGTCATACAAACGCAACAGAACTGAATCCCGAATTAGATGAAATTCGATTAGGATTGCAAGTGGTGTCTAATGGAACTCAAACTGTGAATTTATTGGGGACCACTGCCGGCGAACTCACGAATGGGAACTGGTATCATTTAGGGTATTCACTAACATATAATGAGGTTAATGAAACATTTGCGTTAACGGGGCAGATACGTGAAGCGGATGAAAATGGAGTGTTAGGGAATGTATTGCTATCTTATTCACCTGCATCTTTTAGTTTGCCGGGATTAGTCAATGCATCTGAATGGTATGGGTATATGTCGGCTGATGCTTTTCCTGCGAATCGTGGTCTTGCCGCTATGGACAATTTCAGCATGACGGGAGAGATGATTCCGGAGCCGGGTGCGGGATTGTTGATGTTAGCCGGATTGGGTTTGACGGCATTTGCCCGGAGGAAAGCGGAGTAGAATTTTTTTTACAGAATAGCGGATACGTATGTGTGCGTGATCCTTTCAGGAGAATAAAATGAATTTGAAGAAAATCGGAATTTTATCGGGTGTGTGTTTAGGACTGACATTAAGTGGGTTATGCCGGGCGGAAGCAGACATGGACTTGATTTATAAAGTCAGTGAGGATTTAAGGATTGATGAGGGGACGCTGGAAGTGTGGGTGAAGCCGGAGGTAGATTTTTTAGCTTCTGTGGAAGATTTTTATCGATTTTTCATTGCGCGGATCACGGTGGGGGAGCGTTATTACGGGGATGAATTATTTTTGAGTCTTGTATGGCATGAGAAGAGTGGGCTTTCGGTTTTTGGGAAGCGTGGGGAGCAAAGTATCGTGGGATTGCCAGAGGATGGGCGTCCGCCATCGTTGACCTGGGAAGCAGGGGACTGGCATCATGTTGCGTTCAGTTGGAAAGGCGAGGATGTTGTATTGTATGTGGATGGGGAGAATTTTCGCAGCGTGACTTTGGCGGAGCCTTTGCGGATTGAGGGAAAGACAAGTGTGGTGCTGGGGTATTCCAACAGTCAGGTAACGGTTGGGGAAGTCTGTTTTTCTGAACGTCAGCGGTCGGCGCAGGAAATTCAGGAACGTTTTGAGAGCGGACTTTTCCGGGATGAAGCGACTTTGTTTTATGACTCCATGAACCCTGATGAGCAGGGAGAAGTTCCAAGAAGCTGGTTGAATGATCGTGTCGGCGAACCCGTCGAAGGACATGCTCCCGGAAAGTTTGGGTATAAACTTTTTCAGGAATAACCTCTAAGTTACAAAGAAGAATTTATCCGCAGAAATTAAGATATCAAGATATGTTTATGAAATTTTCCCCTCAAAAAATGCGCCGGAAGCTGATGGTTCTGGCGGTCGCGAGTAGTTTTATTTTTGTTATTGGGCAGGAGGAAGGATTCGGGCAGGCGTATGAAGTGGATGCGCATACGCTGTTGCTGGAAGGGTTTGAAGAGGACCCGTATCAGGCGGATTATTCGATGGGGTGGGGGGACTTTGCAGGGAGTGGAGCTCCGGTCGTGGAAGGGTATTATGGGAAAGCGCTGGATGTGCGCGGGGTGCAGTTACAAGAGAATTTTTTGACGCAATCATCCGGGCATATGCCACACATGACCCAGTGGGGATTCTGGCCGAGAGGGAATGTGCATTATCCTGCGGGGACATTGGAATTCTGGTTTAAAGTTTCGGATGGAACGGTGCAACCTTCCTTCACGAAATCGGATGCGCTTGGATTTTATTCGTATCAGCCGAAATCTCCGGTCGTGGAAGATGTTCCGAGTATCGGAACAAACATGATGAAGGAACTGGAGGAGGCGCAAAAGCAGGGGAAAATCCGACGGGACATGCCGTATTTTCGTATTATGCGTGGATCTATTTCCTGGACCCTGATTGGAATGGACGGCAGGGTTTTGCGGGATTCTATCCATTTGCAGAAACTGCCGGGTTGGGAAAAATTGCTGGATCCTGAGAACTGGCACCATTTAGCACTCGTGTGGTCGGATCAGGCATTGGTCGTCTATCTGGATGGACGTCCACTCGGGCATCATGATTTGAAGGACGGGCATGGGTTAGCTTTAACCACGTTCACACAGCGTCCCATGACCATGTCGGGAATTATTGTGGATGAACTTCGTATTTCATCGATTCCGCGATATTCCGGAGAATTTGAGCCCAACTGGAAAGAAAACACGCGTCCGGACTATGCCTTTACTGGCGTGGCAGGAGTGGCACCACATCCGGAAGTGGGTGAACAGGTGGACGTATTTGGTCCCAAAGTTGATTTGAAATTGTCCGGAAACAACCGTGCGTTTTCCTGGGGGGACTGGAAACTGGAATTTGATGAAGCGACGGGTGCGTTAGCTTCCCTGAAAACCGACCGGGGAACATCAAGCGAGGGCGCAAACGGGATTTTATTACGTCAGGGCTATGAGAGACAACCGGTGACGAATATTAAAGCAGAAGCATTTGTCGAAAATGCTGAAGGTCTGGAGTTTGTTCAAAAATCCGATCAAGGGTTAGAGATTGAAAACAAGTTGCGAGTGGATGATGCAGGGAATCTGATCTGGCATACCACGTTCACGAATGCGGGGGAGGAAAAGCAACTGCTGGAGGTCCGATGCAGCCTGCCGTTGAGTGGGAAATCAGATGAATATTTTGATAGTTCGTGGGTGCAGACGGATTTGAGGTATCCCCGGCGGCGTGATGAATATGTCTTTTCACTGCCTTTTGCAGCGGTGTCGCAAGGTCAGCAGGCGGTGGGGGTGGGGATCAACCCGGGGATGGGATTAAGTGCGCTGCTGGCGGAGTGGGAGCCGACAGAATCCGGAGAAATGTTGCGTCAGGGGACGCGGATGGTTCTGAATCCGGGAGAGGTTCAGGAACTGGAATTTATTTTAGTCAAAGCAACCGGGAATTTTGGCGTCAAGGAAGCAATCAACACCTTTCATGCCGCATTCCCGCAGTTTTACCGGTTAAACCCGGACATCCCTGTGTACAGCTACATGGGGACCGCTCAGCACTTTCCGTATGTTTCGATTCCTGACCTGGCCCGTCAGTTTTATATTGGCGGACAATGGGGGCATGGGCCATATCACACGAAAGGGGATTATATAGGCACAGTTAAATATTGGAAAAATGACAAACTGGATGGGAGAATTGACTACCGTCACGCACAGGGACATCAGCGGATTTATAAAACGATTGCGCAACTGCGAAAGGATATCGTCAAACGAAGTCGGGATTCATTTAACCAATACTATACCTTGCGTCGTTCGCATGATGTGCCGAATCTGACGGCCAAGTTTATCGTGGAAGATCTTTGGCCGGACTATAATTTCCCGGATGATCCCTTGGTTGCCGGACAATATTATTTGCCGAACATGCTGATTGTGAATGAGTTCGGGACGCCGCTGGGAGCGAAGTTTAAAAACGACCAAGCGGAAACGATTCGCATGATCGGGATGTATTCGCCTGGATTCATCAATGACATGTCGCAGATTTCGCCATTTCGTTTTGTGGATGAATATGCGCGATCGAGTGCCGGGCGAGCATTTGCACCGGAGCGTGGGGAGTACCTGGTGGGGGCATTTGGGCACATGGATCGGTATTCCATGATCAACAGTTTTTCGGATAAAGGGAACCAACAGAGTATGTGGTCGGACTTCGGGCAGGTGTCCTATATGTTGAGTGCGCATTCCTCGATGAACGTGCTGGAAGGTGGGGAGCAGAACCTGTTTTTCACCGGTATGGGTGAGGGGCTGCAGGCAAGCCGTAATTTATTGGGTGAAAAACCGATTGCGGTCCTGGTGAGCTATGGCGCGGATTATCTCGGGTTGCATTTTAAACCGGAGGATTTCACACCGGTGACGCTGCGGGATTATTACCGTTACAGTTTCGAACAGACATTTTTATTTGCGTTAAATATCGGGATTTACCTGGATCCTCCCTATCTGCATGGACGGCAATCCAATGTGGAAAATAACCCGATCCTGGTGGAAACACTGGTCAATGGACGCGCGTTTATCGATGCCGCAAAGGTGAAGGACCCTCTGTTTATTCGTCGTGGGGGGACGGATGAAGGGTCGATTCTCGCGATCGGAAACCCGTCTCCAATCGAACAAACTACGGATGTGGAAATTTTTCATCTCTATTTTAATGGAAAAATTCCCTTATACCTCCCGTATTTTGGCGGAAGCTTACAACAGCAGATCGGCGAAAATTCAAAAATCGCAGGAGTGAAACTCCAACCGCGTGGCGTGGAAGCACTGCGCTCGATTGCACAATTGAATTCCGGTGCAACCGGAGAAGTGACTTCACAATGGTCAGGAGATGGGTTGCAGATCGAAGTGGAATTTCAGTTCGATTTAAAAGAAGCGACGCAACTTGCGCTGTTTGCTCCAACTGATTTCTATGATCTGGTGAAGGTCGGGTTGAATGAGAAATCGCTGGAGCCGGGTTCTGCCGATCAAATTGCGCTTCCTGCAGGAAAATCGACGGTGAAAGCGGTGTGGAAAAACCGGGTTCTGGAATTTGACAGTGTGGCTTGGGATGATGTCGAGTTTGTAAAAGAAGGGAAAACGAACTTTGCGTTGTTGGCGCACTCACGTCCTGGGTATTCGCGTGGAACCGCGATGTATTTGAATTATTTTTTGAATCAATACGATGAAGAAAATGGAGAAATCGGGGATTTGACTCCGGCGCGTATTTACGATTCGGCGAGTGAAATCCCTCAGGATTACGCCGGGTGGAAAGTCGTTTTTCATCAGGACTGGAAAGAAGGGGAAGGGCGAGTGCGTTTGAATGCGAAAGAGAAAGAAGTGCTGGTTTCCGGGCGTACCTGGGGAGAAGTGCGGCGCGCAACCACCGTTATGATGCGTCAGATGGATCGAAAATACCCACGGATCGGGCGTCCATTGCCATTGCGTCGGGATGTTTCCGGTGCCTGGGAAAAGATTCATAAAGCATCCGGTTTTGAACTTCCTTATACCAATGAAACCCCGGCATGGGAACGCTGGATTAAACGAAATGAAACAAAAGAGTTTTTCCAGCAGTTTGCAGATCCAAATTTCCTGCTGAAACCGGTTTTAGCGAAGTCTTACGACGCAGTTTACGAAAATGAGAATATGAACTTCGAAAATAAATACGAAATTCGGGTGTCGCCCTACTTGTTTGAGCCGACTTTCGCAGAGGATTACGTTTATGGATACGATGGCGCCCCCATCGAAGAGTCCGAAGGAGAGTTGATGCAGTAAAGCTGGAAGTGTGGAGACTCCAGGAGCGCCGGCGTCCCCGCCGGCTAACGTGGATCAGGGGCTCTTTACAGCTTTGTCCCTAATGGAACGCTCGGGAGTTGTTTACGGCTCTGTCCCTAATAAAACGCTCGGAGGT
>CAKUMP010000156.1 GCA_934667795.1 uncultured Chthoniobacterales bacterium
CGCAGCTCCATCCGGATTTACCTTTTTTGCGACCTGAGAATCCCCCCATTCAGGGAGAAGGCTCAGGCATTATTTATGATAATGCGGGGCATATCATTACGAATCTGCATGTGATTGAGGGAGCCGATAAAATTACGGTGCGGTTGATGGATAAACGGGAATTTCCTGCAAAGGTGGTGGGGGTGGATGATAAAACGGACATGGCTATTTTGAAAATCAGTGCTTCGGATGTGTTGCCGGCACAATTTGGGAATAGCGATCAGGTTCAGGTGGGGGAATTGGTATGTGCGATCGGGACGCCTTATTTTCTGGACTACACGTTTACTATAGGAGTGATCAGCGCGACAGGGCGATCGGATTTGACCGCACTGGATTATGAGGAATATCTGCAGACAGATGCTTCCATTAACCCGGGGAACAGTGGCGGGCCTCTGGTGAATGTCAATGGAGAGGTGATCGGGATGAATACCATGGTAAACGGGATTAACAGAGGGCTAGGATTTGCGATTCCTTCCAATATGGTAAAAGAAATTACCAATAGCCTGATTCAACATGGGAAAATTATCCGCCCCTGGTTAGGCGTGCGTATTGAAGATCTGGAAAATCAGACCGATTTACAGCAGTATTTTAAAGGAATAGATTCCGGCGTTATTATAAGAATGATTATCCGTGGCACTCCCGCTTCGGAGAGTGAATTACGACCGGCAGATATCATTACGGCCGTCGATGGCGTGAAGGTGAGCAATGCTCGTGAGTTGCAAAAATTGATTTTGCAGAAAAAAGTAGGACAGAAAATTGTTTTAAATGTCTGGCGAGATGGAAAGACCCAGGAAATTTCTTTAAAAACCGGTGAATTGCCTGCGGAACCATCAAGCCTGGAGTCAGAGGAAACCCCAATGAAACCCGAAGCGACTCCTTCTACAGAGTTAGGACTGCAACTGCAGGAGTTAACCCCGGAACTCGCAGAGCGCCTGGAATTAGCAGAAAAAAAAGGCGTCATTGTCACTCATGTCGAGCAGGGAAGCCCTGCTGCTGTCGCCGGAATCCTGCCGCAGGATGTCATTTCAGAGGTCAATAAACAAAAAATTTCGACTCCAGATGACTTTTTTAAAATAATTTCGAACGAAAACGGCAAACAGGATGTCTTACTTTATATCAGCAGACAAAATGAAAAAACGTATGCTGTATTAAAAATATCGAAATAATTTATTTCATTTTCCTTGTGGTTGGGGCGCCCGGTGCCAGGTTTCTGGTACCGGGTGTTTTTTTGTGTTTTTTCCGCCGCGTTCATCTCGTCGCACTTAAGATGCAAAATTCTACGCATAATCAGGAAAAATGTTTGAATCTGAGGAAAGAGGGAGTAAAGTAGAAGAATAAGAGGGAATGGCACATGAAGCAGAAGATAATTAGTGAGATTGGACGATCGCAGCGTTTGAGTCTGGTGAATCTGCTTAAGAAGAGCGAGGGGATGACGGTATCGGAATTATCCGAGCGTCTGGGGATGAGTTATATGGGGGTGAAGCAGCATTGTTTGGGGTTGGAGAAGGAAGGGTATCTGGATACCTGGCGACGCCCGAAGGTTGTGGGAGTGGGGCGGCCGGAATTGGTATATCGTCTGACGGCGAAAGCGCATGATTTGTACCCGATGGAGTCGAATGCGTTGGTGATTGATTTATTGGGAGCGGCGCAGGAATTATTTGGGGGAGTTGCTGCAGAAAAGCTGTTATATGCGAGTTTTCGTAAACGCGTGGAGTATTATGAGCGGAAGGTAAAAGGGGAAGATGTGGTTAAACGGGCAAAAATGCTGGCGAAGGCGCGGGAGCAGGAAGGGTATTTGTGTGATGTGAACGAAGAGGGGATGGAATTATTGCTGATAGAATACCATTCTCCGATTCTTGAGCTTTTGGAAGCGTACCCCTTGGTGGGGCGTTTGGAACAAGAATTGTTCGAACAGGTTTTGGGCGTGAGAGTTCAGCGTACCCTGGAAAGAATCAGTGGATTGTATCGCTGTACGTTTGTGGTAGGAACGGGATTAGGCCAAAATAAAGTGGTGACGCAGCCAAAACCTGAACCGCAAAAAACTAAAAAGTTCAAAAAAGCCAAAGATGTTGCTGTCCCCGCTGTCTCCAAGGAGGAGCCAAAGGAAGAACCAAAAGAAGAATTCCAGGAAGAGCCAAAGGAAGAATTCCAGGAAACCGATGTGGTTCCAGTAGAGGAAGAATCTCCATGGGAACCGGAAGAGGAGTTTGGAATGGAAAGTGAAGTGGAGGAGGAGAGTCCCTTTGACGTGGAACACGTTCTGGAAGAAAATCCAGAGGAGTGGGAAGAAGAAACCGTTTCCCGGGAGGAGCCTCAGGCAGGGAGAGAGTTGGCTGAGGAGCAAAGTTCTTTTGAAGAACAAAGCCAGTCAGAACCAGAGGCGGTCACGGAGGTAGAGGAAGTAGAGGATGTAGAGGATGTAAAGATTCACGAAAATGAACCCCCGGCACCGCCAGAAAAATCGGATTTTGTTTTAGAGCCAGAACAGCCTTCAGTCGAGAAAACGAAAAGAAAGTCCAAAAAAGCGTCTGATGAAGATCAGATGATGCTTTTTTAATATTTAGGAGTGCGGTGACACGTCACCGCTTTTAACCGGGCGACATGTCGCCCGGATCCACGTTTGCCGACGAGGACGTCGGCGCTCCCAGGCAATCGGCAATTTCCGAAAAAAGTTCTTGTCATTTACTGAAAAACCTTCATATTCATCCATTCAAAGAAAATAAGGAATATGGCAACAACGGAAGTAAAAGAATTGGCAAGTGTTCAATTGCATGAGAAGGACACAGGGAGCGCAGACGTACAAATCGCGAATTTGTCTGAACGGATTTTGCATTTGACAGAGCATTTAAAGACGAATAAGAAGGATCATTCCTCACGTCGTGGATTATTAAAGCTGGTGGCACGTCGTCGTAGCTTATTGGATTATTTGAAGCGCCGTAAATTCGAGCGTTATCAGGCAATTCTGGAGAAATTGGGTTTGCGTCGCTGATTGCAGCATTTTACCCACTTTGCTGGATAAACCAAATAAAGATTTTGGAAATCAGTCGATTAAGGAAAGACTCCTTGATCGGCTGCATTTCCATGTATTGATAATACCTGTTCCTTTGAAGTAAAAGTCTTGATCCTAGGTTCCAGGCTCTGTGCTGCACAAGCAGTGCTGGGGTTGCAACCTACGTTCAGGGCTGAAGGTTTTTAAAAAGTGAGCGGGTATTATTCTTAAAACACAAAGAAGAAGAATAATATGCATCATATAGTATCCCGCCAGGTCGGCGGACAAGAAATTACGATTGAAACTGGGAAATTTGCAAAGCTTGCAGATGGAGCCGTCACGGTGCGAAGTGGAGACAGTGTTGTACTGGTTACAGCAGTTTCTTCCACTCAGATGAAAGACGGTCAGGATTTTTTCCCACTTACGGTAGAGTATCGGGAAAAAGCAGCCGCAGCCGGAAAATTTCCTGGTGGCTATTTTAAACGGGAAGGGCGCCCAACAGAAAAAGAAACGTTGACTGCGCGGATGACGGACCGCCCCTTGCGTCCGCTTTTCCCGAAAGGGTATTTTTACGACACGCAGATCATCGGGCTTTTATTAAGTGCGGATGGGGAGAATGATCCGGATATTTTGAGCATTAATGGTGCTTCTGCAGCGTTAATGGTTTCCGACATCCCCTTTGCAGGGCCGGTGGGCGCGGTACGTGTGGGGCGTGTGAATGGGGAGTTCGTGGTCAACCCGACTCACAGCGAACGTGCGGAGAGCGATCTGGACCTGGTGTACGTGGGGACTGCGGATGATGTTATCATGATCGAAGGTGCAGCGGATCAATTGCCGGAGGAAGAGTTTATTAAAGCTCTGGAATTTGCGCATGGTCATGCACGGGTTTTGATTGAACTGCAAACAGAATTAGCGGGACTGGTCAATAAACCTAAACGTGAAGTTCCAGTACTGGATGTAAACCAGGAAATCCTGGAAATTGCTTACCAGGTAGCGGGAGATCGCATTGAATCCGCCATTTATACCTCAGGGAAAGTGGCACGCGGAAAAGCGGTTGAAGCTTTGCGCAAGGAAGTCAGCGATGCTGTTTTGGAAAAATTCCCTGAAGCAGGGAGTTTTGAAATTTCGCAGGCATTTGATTATCTGCAGAAAAAAGCATTTCGGATCAGTATTTTAGATAAACAAGAACGCTGTGATGGACGTGGATTGGGGGATCTTCGGGTCTTGACGGCTGAAGTGGATTTGATGCCACGCAGTCATGGTTCCGGGTTATTTTCCCGTGGAGAAACACAAGCGTTGGCGTTTGCGACATTGGCACCTCTGGAAGAAGCGCAGATGCTGGATACGTATGGTGGAGGAGAAGATACAAAACGTTTTATCCTGCACTATAATTTCCCTCCTTTCAGTGTGGGAGAAACAGGCCGAACCGGCGTGAGCCGTCGAGAAATCGGACATGGTGCATTAGCCGAGCGTTCTGTTCTGGCAGTGATTCCGCCAGAAGATGAGTTCCCTTATGCGATTCGCGTGAGTAGTGAAGTGATGGAATCGAATGGTTCTACTTCCATGGCGACCGTCTGTTCCGGAGTTCTGGCATTGATGGATGCCGGGGTGCCCATCAAAGCGCCTGTTGCCGGGATTTCTGTAGGACTGGTGACCGAATATGCTCCGGATGGTTCTCTGACACGCTATACTACCTTGTTGGATATTCTCGGATCAGAAGATCATTTTGGGGACATGGACTTCAAACTTTGCGGGACAGAAACCGGAGTGACAGGATTCCAGTTGGATCTCAAATTACCTGGAGTAAGCCATAAAATTCTGGCAGAAGCGATTCATCAGGCAAAAGCAGCGCGTTCCAAGGTTCTCGAAACCATGACTCAGGCGCTGGAGAAACCAAGGGAAGAGCTGAATCAATACGCTCCGCGGATCGAGACCATCCAGATTAACCCGGACAAAATCGGTCTGGTGATTGGACCTGGTGGGAAAACCATTAAAGGGATCATTGCTGAAACCGGAGCCGAGGTGAATATCGAGGATGATGGCCGTATTAATATTTACTCCGTAAATGGAGATGCAATGCGCCGAGCAAAGGAAATCATTCAGGGGATGACCCGCGAAATCGAAGTAGATCAGACGTATCATGGCCGTGTGACATCAACAAAAGACTTTGGTGCTTTTGTAGAAGTATTGCCAGGAAAAGAAGGTCTGGTTCATATTTCCGAATTAGCCGATTTCCGTGTGAACAAGACAGAAGATGTTGTTCGCGTAGGAGATGCAATCTGGGTCAAATGTATCGGCGTCGATGATAAAGGCCGTGTGAAACTTAGCCGTAAAGCCGCGATGAAAGAACGGGGCGAAGCCGCTAAGTCAGATGACGAGTAATTCTCGAAATCTCTAGTAAACATTAAAAAATTGCCGGTCGGATGTGATCAACATTCGGCCGGCTTTTTTTTGTTTCTAAACTACGTGTTCAATTTCTTTTTAATTTGGACAGCAAGGGGAAAAAATGATAGGATTAAAAGATAGGACCCGAGCGCAATCATCCATCATTTTGGACGGTTTATTAAACTTTTACTGAGGACGCATGTATGAAAGGGAATGATTTTGAGAAAATAAATCGAAAATTCATTATTTCCAGCAGATTATCTGCTTGGCTGAGAGGGGGATTGGCATGTGGAGTCATCTGTTTTTCGATGTTCTCTGTTCAAGCGCAGATTGATGACAATGATGGAGTATGGGAAACCGCAACTGGCGCAGGGAACTGGTCGGATTCTACCAAATGGGTGGATGGCGATATTGCTTACGGGGATGACCACAC
>CAKUMP010000157.1 GCA_934667795.1 uncultured Chthoniobacterales bacterium
CATAAAGACGCGCTTTGCGCACATCTTATGGAGCGTTATCAACAATGGTTTGGAGTACGTTTTGAGTTTTTACTTTAACCATCGGGCCTGCCCGCAATGCGGCGGACAGGCTACGGCGCGTTGGGTGGAACGCGAACTGGACAAACGCATCGGGACTCCCACTTTCATGGTCACTTTCACCGTGCCTCAGGAACTGCGGATGCTCTTTTTTACAAAAGCGGCCCGGCAAGTATACGACTTGTTTTTTGCCGCCGCCTCGGAGGCGCTTTCCTCCACCCTTGCCAACCCGCGCTGGCTCGGCGCGGTGCGTAGCGGATTAACCATGATCCTTCACACATGGAACCAGCGGCTGCTTTTCCATCCGCATATTCACAGCCTCGTGCCGGGCGCGGGCCTTGATGCTGCAGGAAACGTTGTCCGCGTCAAAAACGCGCAATTCCTTGTGCCGCAGCCGGTGCTACGCAAAGCCTTCCGAGAAATCTTCGTGCGCAAACTCCAGGCCCTCCGCAAACTTCTGCCCGATCAACCGCTGCCCGCCATCGACCCCGGCGTTTGGAAAAAAGAGTGGGGCGTGCATTTGCAACCTTTCGGCGATGGCAAACGAGCGATCCAATATCTCGGTGCTTACGTTTGTCGCACGGCCATCGCCGACGCCCGCATTCTTTCCATCACCGAAACCGAGGTCGTTTTTTCGTGGAAAGACCGGGCGCGCGGCAACGCCTCGCGGGTGGAAAAAATCTCCGGCATCGAATTTGTGGCCCGTTATCTGCGCCATGTGCTACCATTATCTCTGCGAGCCATTCGCCGCTATGGATTTTGTCATCCCGCGGCCAAAGTCTTGCGCGAACGCATCGCCTTTCATACCGGACGCCCGCTCCTCCTCAGCTCGGAAGCATCGCCCCAACAACCCTCCACACCGCGCTGTCCTTGCTGCGGCACCAGCATGCTTTCGCTTACGCGCCTTTTGGCTTCCTGGAAACTCGGACGCGCTCCACCGCCCTTTCCCGATCTTCGCAAATGAACCTCCTCTTTTTATCATTGGCAGAGAAACCCTGTTTCCAAACCAACGGAAACGGGCGCATTCCCTCGTGCGCTCTTCTCGCTGAAAAAACCTCAACGACACCAAAGGGTGCCGTTCTTCCGCAAAAAACCGCGACTTTCATGTCAAAAAAAAGCCCACAGCGAGCGCATCAGAGGTCCAATGTTTTGCGGCAACCGCTTCTGCGCCGTCCTTTCCGCGCAACTCCCCAACCATAAAAAGCATAAGCCAACCCGCTCTTATTCAACGGGCTTGTTCAACCAGGGGTGCAGTCGGAGGTTCGTTCCTCACCTCCGCTACACCCTTTATTGTTCAAGAAACCCATGATCGCACCATGCCGTCTTTGTCTGCTTTCTGCCATGAATCCCCTCGCTTCTTCAAATCATGATATCGGCCTGCTGCATTAAGCGGCCCCTTGATGATACCAGTTTTTACTTCTACATGGTCTTTCGATAAAAAGACAATCTCGAGAATTGGATATTTCGTGTCGATTTGAGAGATAACCTCTTGAATCATCTTAATATCCTCCTTCATTTTTTCTATCCCTCCGAAAGCAACTGCGCCGTAAATGGGATGCTCATAAGGCCAACGGCTTCCATCTGGAAGAATTCGCTTTCTTCCACTAATTTTTCCGGCCTCGTCATAAAGGGGATATTCGATGAATTCAAGGCGTCCCTCTGAATCAAATATCTCCGTTTTGATAATCTTGCCATCTTTGAACTCTGATTCTCCACGAGCCTTAACAGTTCCGTCAGGTTTGTAAGTCGTCCATCCGGGTTTCTGTGTAAAAGCGTTAGGCACTACGGAAAGAGCACAGAAAATTAGAAATAAATGCCGAATGGAGATCATATTTTTACCGAACGTCAAGGATCAGGCACCGGGCTTCGCCCGGTTGCCTGCATCCGCTTGTTCTGCGTTATGGTTCGTAGGTCTCAAAGTCGGAAACATCGAGTCCAAACCTACCGGTTGAAACCTCTGCCTTCGCTAGGATTACAGAATGGCCGTGAGAACCAAGCCAATGCTTCACGAGATCAACTTCGGCAGAACCTGTGCGTGCGCCGAAAACGATCCGCTTCAGCATCGGAGCTGGATACTCTGCACTTGAGGCCGGGACACCCGTCCGAAACACTCTGAACTCCTCCTCGTGCCTCCAGTCATCAAACTTGGTAAACATCAGGCTCTTTACGAGTTGGTGTTTACCGTAGAGGCGATGGTAATTCAGCTCGGGGAGGTCAGAAAGATACTCGACATCATTAATCACGATCTTCCTCTCATAGAGATTTTCGCGGTCGGAAAGGCTCCCGCAGGGAATCCCACATGGAATCTCAATATCAGAAAACTCTAGTTCGACCGCGATTCCGTGGTGGTCATCGGCGTAGTAAGCAAACATCGGAATCGAGTCTGGTCGCTTCGCAAGGCACAAGACGCTTGATTCCTCGTAAATTGTTCTCCGGGTGCCGAGCCCAATATCGCCTAACTCTGGATGCGTGTTCCAAAGTCTCTGATCCTTCACCACAGTGAGCTGATCACGCCACCCGGGGTATTGGGCGATCAACGCATCAATGTATCCGATCCAATCAAGATCGGTCGAATCGTTCGCGTGAAGTCTAAGGTTACAGTCGAAAGGATCATTGAATGAGGTCGGTGTTGCGTAGAATAGCCGGCGTGACTTGATCAAGGACTGGGTGAATCCATGCGGAACACCACCTGATCGATCGGAGTATAGGGGGCGATACTTGTAGTAGCTACGTTTGGGGTGGCTCATGTTTCATTCGCAGAACAATTAAATCATAAACAAAACCGTCATTTTTTATCAAGGTCTTTATATCCAGTAAGAATGTTTATTAATCTCACTTTTTCAAAGTAATCCATGTTTATTCTCCTGTAAACTAATTCCATGAAGCTTGAAGAGCAATTAAGACATGTCATGAGGTTGCGGCATTACTCTCTCAAAACGGAAGAAAGTTATGTGGGTTGGTATCGGCGGTTTATTTTCTGGCATGGGAAGAAGCATCCGACGGAAATGGGAAGTGCTGAAGTAGAGGCGTTTCTGACGTATCTTGCGGTAGATCGGCAGGTCGCGGCGAGCACGCAAAATCAAGCGTTAAGCGCCTTACTTTTTCTTTATAAGGAGGTATTGGACATCGAACTGGAAGGGGTTAATGCGAAACGGGCTAAAACAAAACGCAACCTGCCCGTGGTATTGACAAAGGAGGAAACATCCCGCCTTCTGCATGCGGTTCACGGTGAAACGGGACTCTTGTCTCGATTACTCTACGGTTGTGGGTTGCGCGTGAATGAAGGGTTGCGATTGCGCGTCAAAGATGTGGATTTAGAAGGTGGAAAGGTAGAAATACGGGACGGCAAGGAGGGGGAAAGATCGAGTCTTGACCTTGCCAAAAGCATTGATGCAGCCATTACGGGAACATCGGGCGAGAGTTCGCTTGTTGTACGAGGCGGATCGAAAAGCGGGAGCACCTGGAGTATTTTTGCCAAATGCCTTGACAGAAAAAATGCCAGCAGCGGCGGTAAGTTGGGAATGGTTCTGGCTTTTTCCGTCAGGAAATTTCTCGAAAGACCCGCGTAGCGGTGTGGAACGACGGCATCACGCGCATGAGATTAATGTGACAAGGGCATTGACGAGAGCCACAAAGCTGGCAGGGCTGGAAAAACGAGTGACAGCACATGTGCTGAGACATTCCTTTGCCACCCATCTTCTGCTCACTGGGAGTTTGTGCAAGCCACAGTAGAAGCGGCATCTTGCCGCTTTTCTAAGAAGAGGAAAGCGGCAAGATGCCGCTTCTACACTCCCACATTGGCCGCATTTGTGCCACTGACAAAGGTCAGTGTCAGCGTGGCGGATTCGATCAAATCCGCAACTTCATGCAGGGAGGAGAGATCAAATCGCAAAAGGGCTCTGGACTCGACCGGGCTTCCCGATGCGATGGTTTTGCCGAGATAAAGGCTGTTGGAAGCTCCGTAGTTTCTGGCAGCGTTTGCGCCACTTAACAAAATGCCGTCTTCCGTTCCGGTATAACTGCCGATATCGATTTCCAGCTCATCAAGCATGGTTTTGATGAAACGCGCCCAATCTTGACGGGTGCGGCGCTGCGTCACTTCGATGTGTCTGCGACCAGCCAGAGGCTCGACCTCCACAAAAAGTGTGGCGACTCCGTGGCGCACATATTCATGGTCGTTAATCTGCCCGTGACCCGGGGCAGGCAGTATTGGCGCATGACCTTCACCGACCAACTGCTTGCTAGACTAGTCCAGGCAGACAACCGGAAAGAGGGGATCAGCAGGAAGGCGATAGACGGCCAAGACGTCCTCCATGGCGGCGACAAAAGTTTAGGATATAAAAACCTTCATCACCCTGACCATTCTTTTACCCCGAAATATGCAATGGGTCGAGTTGATCCGAGATCAAAATCCAGCTCCTATTCCACCGTCACGCTTTTGGCCAGGTTTCTGGGTTTATCCACATCTCGTCCCAGGCGGACGGCGGTGTAGTAGGCTAGCAGTTGCAAGGGGATGGTGGTCAGGATGGAGGATAAGATGGGCAAACATTCGGGGATTGTGATCACTTCATCTGCAACTTTATAAATTTCCTGATTTCCTTCTGTTGCGATTGCGATCACCGGGCCCTTACGTGCTTTGATTTCTTCAATCGTGCTCATGTTTTTCCCCAGCACGGCGTCGTCAGGTGCGATCACGACGGAAGGTAATTTTTCTGAAATCAGCGCGATCACTCCATGTTTCAACTCACTGCTGGGATGTCCTTCTGCATGCAGATAGGTGATCTCTTTCATTTTCAATGCCCCTTCCAAAGCAACCGGAAAATGGCTGAGACGTCCTAAAAATAAAACTCCGGACGCATCAACCAGTCGCCCGGCAATCCGATCGATCGCGGATGCATTTTTTAAAATCTGCTCCACCTTGTCCGGCAATTGTTCCAGCGTGTCCAGCAAGTTTTTCCCATCTGAATTCGACAAATACCGCATCCGCCCAAACAGCACCCCCAACAACGCCATCACCAGAACCTGCGATGTGAAACTTATGTACGCCGCCACGCCCATAACAGGTCCGGCGTGCATATAAATTCCCCCATCACTTTCCCGTGCGATCGTGCTTGCCACATTGTTACAAATCCCCAACGTTTTCAGCCCCTTTCTACGACTCTCTCTCAGGGCAGCCAAAGTATCTGCTGTTTCTCCACTCTGACTGATCGCAAAAACCAGCGTCTGGTTATCCGTCGGGACATTTCGATACCGGAACTCACTTGCATATTCCACTTCCACCGGAATATGCGCCAGACTTTCGATCAAACACTCCCCCACTCGTGCCGCATGCAAAGCCGAGCCACAGCCGGTCAGAATAATACGATTCACCTGACGCAACTCCGTGGGGCTCATATTCAGTCCGCCTAACTGCACGGTTGCTTCATTGCGTGCCAGTCTTCCTCGCAAAGCATTTCGAAGCGCATCCGGCTGTTCAAAAATTTCCTTTAGCATATAGTGAGGGTACGCCCCCAGACTCACATCCTCTTCGGTATATTCCACACGACTGACCGCCCGTTCCACCTCCTGTCCGGCGCCGGCGCTGACCTCGCACGTCTCCGCATCCACCAATACAATATCGTAGTCATCCAGATAAATGGCATCCCGCGTATAGGCCACGATTGCCCCCACATCGCTTGCCAGGAAATTTTCATGTCGTCCGATCCCGACCACCAGCGGGCTTCCGCGCCGTGCACC
>CAKUMP010000158.1 GCA_934667795.1 uncultured Chthoniobacterales bacterium
CACTTACATAAACATGGCATTTACGCAGGTCAGGGGTAAGGTCCACCTCGGCAATCGTCACAAGGCTCGCCTTGAACTGAATCATGCGTTCAATCAAAACCCCTAATTCCCGTTTCATTACCTCCCGCACACGCGGAATCCGTTTACTCATGACTTAAATTCTTAGAACGAGTTATAATTTTTGAGGAATTTTTTCCAGGATATAGCATTCAATCACATCTTTAACCTGATATTCATTGAAGTCTCCCAGTTTAATTCCGCATTCCAGCCCGGCACGAACATCCTTCGCATCATCCTGGAAACGTTTAAGCGTTGCAACGGAGCCATCGTAAACCGGCTGGCGTCCGCGTACCACGCGAGCACGAGCGGTCCGTGAAATTCGTCCGTCTGTCACCACGCACCCAGCTACAATCCCTTTTGAGGTAGGGAAAATTTGTTTTACTTCTGCGTGACCGATCACATTTTCGCGGGTTTCCGGTTCGAGTAATCCGGCCATAGCATCCTTCATCTGATCGAGTAACTCGTAGATAATGCTATACAATTTAATTTCGATGCCTTCCGCTTTAGCGGCTTTCACTGCACTGTTTTCGACTTTTGTATTAAAGCCGATAATAATCGCATTGGAAGCACTGGCCAGGAGGACATCTGTCTCGCTGATGGAGCCCACTGCACCGTGCAGGATTTCCACCTCTACCTTTTTACTCTCGATCTGGTCGAGAGAGCCAATAATTGCTTCGAGCGTCCCCTGGACATCCGCTTTCAGAATGATAGGAAGTTTCTTGATTTCGTCGCCGACGTTACGTGTGAAGAAATCGAGTGTCAGACGTTGTGGTCTGCTGAGAGAAGCCTGGCGTTTTTCCTGCTGGCGTTCGTCGCTGAGTGTGCGCGCATCTTTTTCGGACTGCATGACCACTAATTCATCGCCTGAATTGGGTAATCCTGAAAATCCGAGCACCTTAACGGGGGTTGATGGACCGGCGACTTTAATAGAAGCACCGGTATCATCGATCAGAGACTTGATTTTTCCCCAATGATCTCCGCAGAGGAAGCCCATTCCGACCTTGAGGGTACCGGTCTGGACAATTACCGTCGCGGTGGGACCACGACCTGGTTCCACCTGTGCCTCGATGACCGTTGCCCGTCCGGCAGCTTTACTGGAAGCCTTTAATTCCAGCAACTCCGCTTCGAGCAGAATCATTTCGAGTAAATGGTCAATCCCGATTCCTTTAAGCGCAGAGACCTCACAAGCGATCACTTCACCGCCCCAGTCTTCTGTCGTAAACCCACGTTCCTGCAACTGGGTTTTTACGCGATCCGGGTTTGCTCCGGTGGCATCCATCTTATTGATGGCGATAATGATTTTAACATTTGCTGCCTTCGCGTGATTGAGTGCTTCGATGGTTTGAGGCATCATCCCGTCATCGGCGGCCACCACAATCACTGCAATATCGGTCACATGTGCACCGCGGGCACGCATTTTGGTAAATGCTTCGTGACCGGGAGTGTCGAGGAAAGTGATTTTTTTCCCTTCGTGTGTGACACTGTAAGCGCCGATATGTTGTGTAATTCCTCCGGCTTCGCGTGCCGCGACCTTCGTCTTGCGGATCGAGTCGAGAAGGGAAGTTTTTCCATGATCGACATGTCCCATAAATGTCACAATGGGAGCGCGCTGCTGTAATTCTTCTTCGGGAGGAGGTTCGGGAGTAGGTGGGGGTTCTACCACAGGTTCCGGCTTATGGACACCTGTACCGGTCTTTCGTTTTTCTTTTTCAAAAGTGAATCCGTGTTTTTCACAGATCTTGGCCGCCACATCCACATCCAGCATATGGTTAATCGCGGCAAAAATTTCCATTTCCATGAGGTCATGGATCACCTGGAACGGGCGAATGCCAAGACGGGTTGCTAGATCGCGCACCGTAAATGGCGGTTTGAGATGAACGGTTTTATCGTCCGGATCGAACGTTTCCTCGTCATTTTCCTGAGAGGATGTTTCGGCGGAAGTGGTATCTGCAGGGAGTTCCTGAGTGGGGGTGGCTGAAGGAGTTATTTCAGCGGGTTCTTCTACCGGTTCAGCCGCTTTTTTTTCTGCTTTTTCCGCTTCTTTTTGTTTTCTGGAAATGGGCGGGAGCGTTTTTCTGGTACGCGTTGCTTTTGGTTTGGTGGCTTTTTCTTCATCGCCACCACCGATCAGAGAAACTGCCTTAGGCTTGGTTACCTTTTTAGCCGTTTTTTTGGCATCGGCTTCTTTCTCTGCGGCTTCATCCTTAGCTGGATCTTCTTTTGGTTTCCGCCCGATTACCGGGAGTTTAATTTTCGAAGAAGCGGCGGGCTTGCCTGTACTGGTTTTGGAATTTGCTTTGGATGGCATTGATTAATTTTATTGTTTTCAGGGTAAATTTTCAGGGGTCGGGGTATTTTCATAGCCGAACTCCAATTACTGAGCATGACTGTTAGCACGTGCTTCGAGTGCGGACTTTGCCAACGCATGAATTTTTTCGCATTTGGCTAAATCTTCGTCGATCGCTTCGGCAATTTCTGCTGGTTCCGATTCTACAATCGTCTCCAGGTCAGACATCCCCATCATCACTATTTTATTCGCGAAGTCGGCATCTATCCCTAACTGTTTGGTCAGGTTATCCGCAGCTTCGGCAATCTGGTTGTCAAAGATATCTTTTTTGGTTTCGTCCTTCTTGATATTAACATCCCAGCCAATAAGACGGGAAGTCAGGCGGGCATTTTGTCCGCGGCGGCCAATAGCAAGAGAAAGCTGATCTTCATCAACCGTAATCGTGATCGCTTTGTTTTTTTCGTCCAGTTCCAAGCTTTGAATTTTCGCAGGCTTGAGCGCTTCGGTCACGAATTCCTCGATATTATCACTCCAGCGAATAATATCAACCTTTTCATTATTTAATTCACGGACGATGCTGCGGACGCGTGCTCCCCCCATTCCGACGCAAGCGCCGACGGGATCTACTTTATCGTCTTTGGAAGCGACTGCGACTTTGGACCGGAAGCCAGCTTCGCGTGCGATTGCCTTGATTTCCACGGTATTATCGGCGATTTCGCTGACTTCCGCCTGGAAGAGGCGTCGAACGAGATTTGGATGGCTGCGAGAAAGGATAATCTGAGGACCGCGGTGCGTATTTTCAACAGCGACCACATACACACGGATAGCTTCTCCGACATTATAATCTTCGGAGCTCACGCGTTCTTTTTGAGGCATGATTCCATCAAATTTGCCGAGGTTAATGATCACATCGGAACGATCGAAGCGAGAAACGGTGCCGCTGACGATTTCGCCTGCGCGGTCACGGAACTCTTTATAGATCAGTTCCAGTTCGATCTGGCGGATGCGCTGATTGAGTGCCTGAAAAGCGGTTTTGGCAGCAACGCGACCAAAAGACGTGCGGCTGTCGATTTCTTTTTCGATTTCATCACCGGCTTCCACTTCCGGGTTAATACGCTGCGCGTCTTCCACAGAAATTTCCTCGAAAGCATTGAAAACTTTTTCGACGACTTTCAGTTTCGCGAAAGAGCGGATTTCACCCGTTTTAATATTTACCTCTGTACGGAGATCTTTAACAGGGCCACTTGCCTTTCTGGCGGCAGAGGTAATGGCAGCCTCAATGACCTGAGCAATTTCCTTGCGGGGAATGCCCTTTTCTTTTTCGTACAAATCCATTATTGAGACTAATTCCGTATTCATAAAAAGTGTAATTTTAGCATTAGATAAAAAAAAGTGGGTTATTAAGCCCACTCTTCGAGTCTGGTCTGCCTATTTCCCCCTATTATAGAGAGGAGTATTCACATCGTCAAGCCTTGAAGGTAAAGAGAAATAATAAAGTAAGAGGAATGAAAGAAATGTGAGGGTGCACAGAGAGAATTGATGCAGGAAGGTTGACAAAAGCGGGAGTGGCTTTGATAATTTCGTGAATTACGGGAAACTATGGAATTGGATTTAAATAATCTACTAGATGGATGGGAGCATGAACCTGGGCAGATCAGCGTGCGCAAGGTCGTGGGGCGTGATGGACGGGATAAACTGCAGATGCGGATCGACATGGGTTTAATACAAATGGAGATGGATGGGCGTCCGGACGGCAAACGCCCCCATGGAAAAGCGACTTGTCTGGAATACCACCAGGAGAGAGCGGCAGAGTCGGAGGGCGTGTATGTGCTGACTGCGGAAGACTGTGGGGAACTGCAGCAGGAAGGCGTGCAGTATTATCACCGGTATATCAGTTTATTTCAGTTAGAAGATTTTGCCGGGGTAGTAAGAGACACGCAAAGGAACCTGGATTTATTTGATTTTGTCGCGGAGCATGCGGAATCTACGGAACTGGTGGCTGCATTTGAGCAATATCGGGCATACGTTTTGATGATGCGTACGCGTGGAGAAGCATCGTTAGCGTTGGAGTCCGGGAATTTTGCATTAGCGGAAGAGTTGGTGGAAGCCGGGAAAGCGGAAATCGAGGGGGTATTGGCGGATGAGCACAAGGCAAGTTCGCCGGAACTGGAGTTTTTGAATTTGTGGTTAGAAGATATACGGGAAAAACGTCCGGTATCGAAGCTGGAAGAAATGGAACGGGAGTTAAAGGATGCCATCCGGGATGAAGCCTATGAACGGGCGGCAGAATTAAGGGATGCCATTCAGGAGTTGAAACGTCGGAAAGCGTAAATGTGAGCTGTTTTATGGGATTATTTCATATGAAGCAGGAACCGGGAACAGGTGAGGGGAACAACGGAGCCACAGGAGGGGCATTATGGTAGGGTTTGTGCGGATGGTTATTTATGGGTTGCCGGTGGTATTGGTGGCGTTACTGGTAGGTTCTTATTGGACCGTGCAGAATGCGCCGAGGGAAGTTTTGAAGGAAATGACCATTGGAAGCAGCGGGGAGGCAAAAATTTTAAATCCCTTGTTATCCACGACCACCGCGGACTCAGAAGTGACCGGTTCTGTCTTTGAGGGGTTATTAAAATATGATGAGGATCTGAATATTGTAGGAGAATTGGCGGAATCTTATGAGCAAGCCCAGGAATCCTGGGTGTGGATGGAATCGGAAGAAGCCGCAGAAGATGCGCACGAAGCATTAAAACAGGAGCAGGAAAAATGGGAGGAGTGGAGCCTGACAGAGGTGCTGCGAGATGGGGCGGCGATCGGGTTAAAATTTACTCAGCCCGGGACAGAAACCAGCAAATTACTGGTCGAGCAGTTTTTTCATGAAAAACGGCTGGAACTGCAACAGGTGCTTGTGACGCTTCCCGAACATGCAAAAAAACTGAAAGAGCGGTTGGCGGAATTTCCATTGGAAAAAGAAACGGCCGGGAATGTAGTTCGTTCGCATGTCCTTTCGAGTAACCATCTTTTGTGTGTGATCGCCGGAGAGCGGGAGGGGTTAGAAGAGGCGATAAAAGTTTATTTACATGAATATTTTCCCGACCAAAAAGGAGAAATTGCCTGGCAGGACAGCGTCAGTCATTTAGATGAACCGGAAATCCGGTTTCAGTTGCGTCGAGGGATTCGCTGGCACGATCGCGCGCCTTTTACTGCGGGAGATGTGGAATTTACCATTCGTATGATTCTGGATGAAGGGATTGCTTCCCCGCGCCGTGCGGATTATGAGCTGATATCGGAAGTGGAAATACTGGGGCCATATGAAATTCTGGTGCGCTATCGCGAACCTTATTCGCCAGCCCTGAGCAGTTGGATGATCGGGATTGTCCCCAAACACATTCTGGATGGAAAAAACAGCCAATGGTGGGCGCAGAACTTTAACCGTCA
>CAKUMP010000159.1 GCA_934667795.1 uncultured Chthoniobacterales bacterium
CTCTAAACTCCAGGGAGCCTGGTAACATTTTTCCAGCTGATGACCGACTTTTAGAGTTTGTTGTATGAAGCTGGTCGCCCAGGAAAATGGGTTTCGAAAGAAAACGAGAATGGTCACACGCTCCGCAAACGGTTCCAGCCAGTCGCGAAAGGCTTCCACCTCGGCAACATTCCATGAGGATGCATCTTCTCCAGAGAACAGTAAACGCGAACAGGAAGTCTCCTGGAGTTCTTGTTCAAGATCTCGCTGCCACTGTTTCCGTTGCTCCTCAACTAATTCGCGGGACGTCAAATTCATCTGGAGATGATGGACGTTTGGTACATTTTCTTTGTTAAACAAAGTGGCAAGGCGCAGGGTGTGATTTTCTCCAAAACCCGGATAATACAAATCTGCGTGTTCAGCTAACCATTGACGTCCAGTAAATAGGGCATGCTGAATAGAGGTAGTACCTGTTTTGTGAAGGCCGATATGCATAATGACTTGTTGGAACTTTTTCATGTTTAATACCTTTGGTAAGGATGTTTACCTCTTAAAAAATGTGCTTTTCTGTGGTTGCTATTCTTTCAATCGCAATCGATGAAATGCACGTTTCCACCAGGAGCGGTGATTCCATGTTTCCACCTGATTTTTAAATGATTTACTGCGTTTTTCAGTTTGTTTGAGTTTTTTGTTTACCTGTTGAAGTTTCTTTTCTGCTTTGTGGCGTGCCTGTTGTTCTATTTCGAGCTGATGGTTAAGTTTGTTCAATTGTTCGATTGCCTGAATATATGCGGGGTCAGTATTTCTGGTGTCTTCAGGAGTGTCACTATATTTCATGACACAGAGGGCGATATGCGCGGCAGACTCATCATCAAATAGTGTGGACAATTCGGTAGTCTCTGGAATATCCAGTGAATAATGGATACCAAAGGTCTCTTGCAACCATTGGGCAGCTTCTTTGGATTTTTCTTTTACAATTTTCAATACTGCCGGGGGAAGTTGAAATTTTGAACCTCGCAGGTTTTGGATATGGTGGATTTTTTCAGATCTTCGCAGGGGGTTGATTTTCCCATCCAGGACCAGAGGGTGTACTTTGTTCAGCGCATTAAGCAGAAATGCCGCACCTGCACAAAAGGATGTATTTGCATGATGGTTTGTCGGAGCTACCTCAAGAAAACTTTGTGGTAATTCTGCAATTTCCAGAAACGCACCAAGTATTCCATGCGGATGTTGACATGCTTCGTTAAAATCAAGTGCTTTAAAAGCTTCTTTCCCATAGGTGGTAAACCATGGTGTGATACCCTCTATTGTTTCTTTCAAACTATATGGATTATGATAAGACATTTCCAGTAAGCGTCCACTTTTAAGGGTTTGCTGGGCAACGCTGGTTGCCCATGAAAATGGCTCTCGAATGAATGTCACGATTTTGACTTGTTCTGCAAACGCTGCTAGCCAGTCGCGAAAAGCTTCCACTTCGTTTATGCGCCACTTGGATAAGCCTTCTCCAGAGAGTAGTAAACGTGAGCATAAAGTTTCCTGGAATCCTTTTTCAAGAGATTGCTGGCACTGTTTTCGTCGTTCCTTGATAAGTTCAGGTGATGTCAGATTCAGTCGAAGGTGATTGAGGTTTATATTTCTTTTGCAAAACAGGCTGGTAAGTGGAATGCTGTGATTGTCGCACAAAGAAGGGTAATGCACATTTGCGTGTTCAGCAAGCCATTGGCGTTCTTTAAATAGGGCATTTTGAATAGAGGTACTGCCTGTTTTGTGAAGTCCAATATGAATAATTGCTTGTTGGAACTTTTTCATTTTTGGTACAGTTAAAAAGATGCCAATTGGAAGCAATAAAAAAACGCTCTTTATTCATATGGGGCATGGCAAAACCGGGACCAGTTATCTGCAGTCCGTTTTTGCCAATAGCAGGCAGGCACTTGCTGACAATGGTATTTTTTATCCTGAAGACTCTACATGTATAGATGCAGCCTCCGGGAAAATCACTTCCGGAAATGGAATGCTCCTGGCAGATTTTTTAAGTTTCCCTCAACAAGAAGAGACAAAAAACGCACTAAAAAACGAACATCATTGTCTGTCGGTGCTTTTCAGTTCTGAATGGTTCTTCAGAATTTTTAACGAAAAATCAGATCAACCCTGGCAAAAATCTCCATGGAGGTGGGATGATGCGCCAGGAGGAAAAAATCTGGAAAGTCTGGATGGAGATGAAAGAATCAATCTTTTAAAAGCATGGGCAAAAGCGCATGGGTTTTCCGAAATTCGATTGCTGCTGTTTATTAGAAATCCCATTTCAATTGTGATTTCTTCACATCAGCAACGGATTAAAAGACATGGAGAATTCCTAACTCTGGAAGAACGAGATATTAAAACCCCAATTATTCCGGTCGTGCTTACTTGTCTCAAGCTGTTACGCAGACACCCGGAAATTCGGCTCGATGTCCGTAATTATTCCGTAGTGAAAAATACTCTTCGGGAAACCGTTGCAGAATGGCTGGATATTCCAGTCGATGTTCTTGCGATCCCTCCGGTACAGACGATTAACCGTTCCTTGACACGAGCTGAACTGGAACTGCAGCGCTGTTTTAATCGCCACCTTGGCTCTTGCGGTTGGCTTTTGGCTGATGTTCTCTGCAATGAGTTGCCGGATATCCCGGTGGAAAAAACCTGGCCCTCTATCGAGTGGCAAAAACAACTTTGGGACCGTCTCCTCCCCGATATTGAAGAAATTAATGCGATGATCGAACCGGAACATCATTATCAATTTGATGGACAGGATTGCCCGGATAATGACACCGTTTTTACTTTCGAAAAAGCACAACTGGAAGTCATCGCCGCCGGAATTTCAAGAAAAATTCAGGAATTACAGGCACTCGCAGAAGGCGCTAACACAAGTCTCCAGCCATTACAGGAGGAATTAGCTGCTCTCAGAAAACATACTCAAAACCTGTCAAAAGAATTGCAGATTTTTCATATAAAATATCAAGACCAGAAAGCGAGGCGTGTAAAACTTCAAGGAGAACTCAAGGCGACTCGCAATGAACTCCGCACGTTGCAAAATAAAAAAAAGAACTGGGGAGAAAAACTCTTCGACAGCGAACGATGGACGAGACGCTGGCGCCGGTGGACAAAGAAAACGGACTGAATTCGTTTCCTTCTAAATTTTCCGATAAAAAGAATGCCATATAATCGATTTCATTCTTGCTATTTTTATTGGAATCGCCCTAAAGAGGAGCAATGAGAACAGAATCTGACAGTCGGCACCGGGATGAGAAGATGCGAGATTTTCTGAGAGGGGGGCGCAGGGGGAGGAAACTGGAACGGGCGAGGCGGGATGGGGAGATTGAATGTGGGAGTGGGGGATGGGAGATTGTGTATGGAGAGGGAGTGCGTGGGGTTGAGACAGTGGAGAAAGGGGTTGAGGATTTTCTGGTGCTTTTTGGGGGGGAGGGGAATGGAGCGGGCGGAGAGAAAACGCGGCTGGAGTTGGTGCGTGGAAATTGGGAGGGAGAAGAGCGGAGTGAAGATTATCGGTTAGTGATAGAAGAAGGGGTGGTGAAGATTTTGTCGGTTGGGAATCGGGGATGGGTGCATGGGATTCGGCGTTTGGAGAGGATGTTAAACGAAGGGGGAGGGCGCTGGTTGCCAAGGATTGGTGGAGAAGGGAAACATTGGAAATCGGTCTATGAACACCGGATTGCGAATGGAGTATTGGTTCCCGGGCATCCAACGACGCACGGTTTTGGGTGGTTTGAAGACGAGTATCTGGCGTTGTTGACCTACTATGGGGTGAACGGGGTGCACGTTTATCAGAGTTTATTTGAAATTGGGAGAAGTGATCTACTGGAGGGACTCACGGATGGGGATGTGAGCGAAGCGCAGGATGGGTTGAGAGGATTTGTGAAGAAGATGGCGCGCTATGGAATAGAAGTTTTCCCTGTTTTTTTATCGAAACCTATACCGGCGAGTCATCCGGTTTTTGAAAAATATCCGGAAGTCAGGGGTGGGAAAGTCGAGATTTTTGTCGAAAGCTATGAAAACAAGCATATGCGCTGTCTGTGCCTCAGTGAGCCGCGTGTGCATCAGGCGTATCAGGAATGTGTGGCTTCAGTGTATCGGGAAATACCGGATTTAGGCGGGCCTATATTTTTGATTGGAGGAGAAGTGTTTTTTCAATGCTGGACGAGATCAGCAGTGCATGGGGGTGGGGACACGAATTGTCCGCGTTGCCAGGGGAAAGATGCGGGGACGGAGATTGCGGAACTGGTGAACGGGATGGCGAAAGCGGTGTGGGAAGTAAATCATGAGAAAACGGTAATGGCGTGGCCATACAGTGCATTCGTGTGGGCATCGGAAGATGATCCAAATCAATTGCGGTGGGTAAATGGGCTGGATACGCGTGTGCGCGTGTTGGCGAATATTGATTGTGGGGACGCGCATGAAGATGGGGCGGGGGCGAGATATTTTGATTATAACGTCATGCTGGTGGATCGTCCGGGGACCCTATTTGCGGCGCAGCGGGATGCCATGGTGGGGCGTGGAGGAAAGATGATGGCGAAAACGGAAACGAATACCACGCCGGATGCATTTTTTCTGCCCTATCTGGCGGTGCATGGGCGTTGGGCAAAACGTTTTGAGACCATGAGGGAGGCTGGGCTCAGTGGATTTATTAGTCAGTGGAGATTTTTTGGTGCGCATGGGACACCTCCGGAAGAGCTGCTTTTTAACTCCAGTTGGGATGCGGAATGGGATGCAGACAAAGGACTGGAAGCACTGGCAGAAAGCTATTTTGGAGTAGAAGAGCAGTCGGCTGCAAAATCTTTGATTGCGATCTGGAAAGAGCTTTCGGAGGCGTATGTGGGATTGCCTTATTCGTCGAATCTGAGCGGAGAGCGTCAGGGGTATATGAAAGGACCATTTTATTTGGGACCTGCGCATCCTTTGATTTACGATGTTCAGTCGAGATATAATTTGCCCATAGAGTTTTGTTTTCCGCGTGGAGATGCTGCAGAATCGGCAACGCCTGAGGAGATGGAGCGTCGTCGCAAAGAAGGAGGACTTCCGCGGTATTCCAGCGATTTATTATTTACCTCCCCTGATGGAGTGGCGCGCTTTTTGCAGAAGATGGAAAAACTGATTGGGGTCTGGGAGGCAGCAGAAAGCAAGTATCAGAAATTGCTGGAAACGCAACAGAACGCTCGACTGGAAGAGGATTTGCGCATGGTGCAGGCATTAGGAATCCATTTCAAAACTGTTCGGAATACCGCGCAGTTTTATTGGGAGCGAGAGAAACTCGCCATGGAAGCGATCGAACTGGAGGATTGGAATGTTGGAATTGAAAAACTTCAGGCGATTTTGCGAGAAGAAATTGCCAATGCGGAGCGTGCGATTCCATTATTACAAGCGGATTTCAGGATCGGTTATGGGCATACATACGGCGAAGTGTATGATGAAAAAATGGTACGGGCGAAGATCGAGCAATGCCGGTATGTTCTGGAAAAAGAACTTCCGCGCGTAAGTGCAGTGATCCGTTTCCACGTATGGCTGGATTACCCGTAAAAGTGGGGCGAACAGTTGCAGAAATACAAAGTAGATGTACATTGATAGCTTATGGAAATTCTTGATTTAACAAAACAGGCACCCCGGAGTGTGAATGCAAAGTTGGGGGGATATGTCATTTTAGGGAGAACGATTGATAAAGGCCGGGCAGC
>CAKUMP010000160.1 GCA_934667795.1 uncultured Chthoniobacterales bacterium
GATAAACGGGTTCTGACAACCACTGCGAATCTCCGCGCAGGAAGCCCTCTGGTTGTCCGCGGCCCGGAATGGGGCAAAGGCCAGTTGATCCTGATTCTGACCATTTAGAATTGTTTCTTGTTAGAGGTGGGGTGGATTCGTTAAAATGAATGGATATGCGCTGGACAATTAATCGTCAGGTTTTGATTGGGTATGGGATTGGTTGGGGTATTTTTATTTTGTTTGGCTGGCAGGTGGAAAGCTTGCGGGAAGAGCCATTTTTTTGGGGGATGCTGGGGGTATTGCTGATATGGAGTGGAGTTTTGTTGGGATGGATATGGGGGAACATACAGAAATCCATGGAACAAATGGAGCGTTCGGAAAATCAACTGGACACTTCATTGGGGCAGGCTCGAAAAATTTCTGAAACGCAGCAGGAAAAAGCAAAGGCAATCGCGGTGACGACATCCGAAGCCTGTACGACGGTACAGAAAATGGTTGCGACATCCAGTGAATTATTAAGTGCTGCGGATACCATGCATGAGGTATCCCGGACTGTGAGTCGTCTGGCCGGTACGGGAAAAGAGGCTTTGCAGCGAATGGAAAAAATCCGTTCCCAGACGCGTGAAGCCGCCGGGGTCATTAATGTCCGTCTGGATGAGGTGAATGATAAGGCGGGGAATATTCACGCGGTGGTGACCACTATTACAAAAGTTGCAGATCAGACGAATTTATTGTCCTTGAATGCAGCCATTGAAGCAGAGAAAGCGGGCGAATATGGAAAAGGATTTGGTGTGGTCGCCAGAGAAATTCGACGACTGGCCGACCAGACCGCTGCATCCACATTGGATATTGAATTGATTGTCAGAGAAATGCTGGAATCCGTTTCTGCCGGAGTTTCTGAAATGGAGAAATTTTCTGACGAAGTACGTCGCAGTGACCTGGAAGTACAGGAGGTGAATGTGCAATTAGATCAGTTGATCGGAGAGGTGCGGAGGATTGAACCAGGAATCGAATCGATGTATCAGGGGATGCAGACGCAGTCACAGGGGGCGAATCAGATCCAGCAGGCGTTGCTTCAGTTGGAGGAAGGTGTACGTAATGCCGTAGGGTCGGTCAAAGATTCGCATCAGGTCGTGGCACAACTAGATGAAGCGAGAGAAGTGCTGCGGAAAGCAATTAAAAATCTTAAATCTGATTAAATATTTATGTTGTATTTATGTTGGAACTGCGGAGGACAGGATTATGTATTGCGTCATGAAGTAGTGGAACGGGTCGTCCCTTATGTGGCATTGAAAAATGTCAGACACCGGAGTGAGACATTAGTGGGGGTAATGAATTTTGGTGGAGAAGATGTCCCGGTGATAGATTTTTTAAAAATAGCGGAGGGGCGATATGTGGAAGAAAAATTTGGTGCGAGGATTGTGATTTGCGTGCATCCGTTGATAGGTTCCGGGATGGTAGGGATTTTACTGGAAGAGGTGATTGGGACAATAAGGAGAGAAGACACGGGAAAGGGGAAAGATGATTCCGGAGGGATGCTGGAAATAGAAGGGAAATTATGGAAAGAGTTGCGGATGGAAGATTTGTTGACGGATGATGTTCTGGATGATCTTCGCATGGAGGAACTCGTATGAAGCACACCGACCTGGCGCTTTTAAATAAGCAATACCCTGTGGGGTGGCAGGATGAGTTAGCGGAAAAAGTGGCGCATCCGGAGGTGTTGGAATTTCAGGCAAGAGAGGATGAGAGTGGGTATGTACTGGTAGAACTTGCGGAGAAAATTTATGGAATTCCTGTGGAGATTATTTTGCGTGTACGGAAAGCGGAGCAAGTGTCAAGGTTGCCACATTGCGAAAGTGAGGTCTTATCTGGGTTGACGGTTTTAGATGGTAGAATTGTTCCTGCAGTGGATTTAGCAAGGGGGATATCGGGGGAAAGTCAGAAGAAGTTTTTCTGGGAAATTTTTTTAAAATCCGAAGAGGGCTATGTCGCGTTGCTGGTAGAACATGTGCTAAAGCTGGAAAAAATTCCGGATAAAGAAATTTCGAAAAGTTTGGAAGAGGAAAACAGGATGTTTTCAGGGAAGTGGCAGAGTGAAGATGAGAAACAAATTGGTTTATTGTCTGCAGAATGGTTTGTCGGACATTTAATGACCATGGTGAAGGGGGGGGAGAAGTGGCGAACTGGTTAAATGACGAAGGGATGATGGATTTGTTTCGGAGTGATGCGGAGGCGCAGTGTCGGATTTTAACGGATTGTTTATTTGCGCTGGAGGAGCATGAAAGACTGGAGGAAAAAGAAAGCCAGAGCGATTTGTTAAAGCGGATGATGCGCGCGACACATTCTTTGAAGGGCGCTGCACAGATTGTGGGATTAAAAGAGCTGGTGGAAATTGCCCATGCCCTGGAATCGGAATTTGAACAAAAAATTCAGACCGCTCAGGAAATCACAGGAGAGGAACTCGATCGCTGGTTTGCAGAAGTGGCACGTGTGGGACAAAAAGGAGGTGTCCCCATGCAACAATTGGATACGTTGCCTGAACAAATAAATATTTCGGAAGCAGCAAAAGAAGCAACTTTTGCATCTGAAGAAAATAAGCCTCCTCAGGAGGAAGTAGAAAGAAAAGATGTTCGTCTTGGTGCGGAAAAGCTGGATGAATTATTATATTATGCGGGGCAGAGTATTGTGGTGGGGAACAAACTCATGGCGGATTTAGGAATGCTAAGCGAGGGACTTCGCCGGTATCGAAAAAGGCTTGAGCGGGAGGTGCAGCAAAAGGAAGAAATTTCTCAAAAAGCATGGGGAAAAATCCGGGATGTATTTCTGGAAATGGAAGAAATGATTTTGCGGGATAAAGAGGCGATGGATGCAGGATTTGCAGAACTGGATCGTCTGCACCGTCGCAATTATCAGGAAGTTGTGGAAGCAAGGTTGCGCCCGTTTGGGGACATCACCACTAGCCTTCGGCTATTGGTAAGAAGCGTGAGTCGGGAGTTAGGAAAAGAAGTTTTGTTGAAAATAGTGGGAGAAGAGATCGGAGTGGATCGGGATTTGTTAGATAAGCTGGAAAGTCCCTTGGTACACTTGATAAAGAATGCCTTGGATCATGGGCTGGAGCTACCCGAAGAGCGGGTGGAAAAAGGGAAGCCCAGAGTCGGTTCATTATATGTGGAAGCGATGCATCAACATGGCTGGCTGATGATTATTCTGGAAGATGATGGACGTGGACTGGAACGAGCAAAAATGGAAAGAGTAGCGGTACAACGTGGGAAAATGACGCCGGAACAGGCGGCGGAATTAAACGAGCAGGAGTTGTTCGCATTTTTATTTTTACCGGGATTGTCGCTGTCCGATAAAATTACAAAAGTTTCGGGACGTGGGGTAGGACTGGATGCGGTGCAGGCTTTTGCGCAACGGTGGGGAGGGAGTATTCGAATGAGCCATCGCGTGAAAGAGGACGTCAGGGAAGGGGTTCGTGTAGAATTAAGGTTTCCTATTTCACTTTCTTTGATGAAAGCACTGGTTGTCAGCGTGGATGGAGAATGCCTGGCTTTTCCGATGGCATGTGTCAAAAAAGTATTGAAAATTAAAACCGAGGAAATTCGAAAAACAGATACTTTCCAGTGCGGGCAGATTCAGGTAGATAAGGAATTCCTGAGTCTGGTCCAAGGAGCAGTAGTGATGGGGTATCGAAAGGACACAGGGTATGACATACCCCCAGGAAAAGAGGTCCATGTCCTGATGGTCGAAGGAAGTGGTGGAAAAAAAATCGGTGTCATAGTGGATAACTTTATCGGAGACCAGGAACTGGCTGTACAACGTCTGGATACAAAATCAGGAGAAATTAAGCCATTAAGTGCAGCGGCTGTATTACCGGATGGAAAAATTGCATTGGTGATAAATGTGGAGGAGTTCCTTTTTCTGGCTGGTGAGAATAAAAAAATATAAAAAATATTTTAAAATCATTATGTGGTTCCTTGTGTGCTCCGTGCTATAAAAGAGAGCATACCTGAAATGACAAATATGACCGAGGAAAATGAAAACCAGCCGGGTGAAAAACCTGCTAAAATTTTAGTAGTGGATGATCAGGCGATTGTAGGAGCTGCGATTCGTCGTCTCCTGGTCGATGAGTCCGGTGTAGAAGTGCATGTTTGTCTGGAGGGCGGGGAGGCGTTGGAAACGGCCTTGCGTATTCAGCCGGCAGTGATCTTGCAGGATCTGATCATGCCGGATGTGGATGGAATGGAAATTGTAAAAGCCTATCGTCAGGAAAAAGCCCTGAAAGAAGTCCCGATTATTGTTTTATCCAGCAAAGAAGATGCAAGCGTGAAAGTAGAGAGCTTCGAAGCAGGAGCAAATGATTATTTAGTCAAGCTTCCTGAATCATTGGAGTTGATTGCGCGGATTCGCTATCAGATGAAAATTTATTTTGCCTTAAAAGAGCGAGATGAAGCTATGCGTGCGAAGTCGAGATTTCTGGCGATGATGAGCCATGAGATACGCACGCCTTTAAATGGGGTACTGGGATTTTCGGATTTGCTGGCGGAATCGGATCTGGATGAAATTCAACTGGGGTATGTGAATACGATCCGGTCCAGTGGAAAAGCTTTATTAACGGTAATTAATGATATTTTGGATTTTTCTAAAATGGAAGCTGGGAAGCTGGTATTGGAGGTGGAGGATTTTGATGTGGAAAAGTTTTTTCGGGATGTGGCGTATTTGTTTGTACCGATGGTGGAAGGGAATTCGAATGAACTAAAATTTTCGTTATCGGAATATGTCCCCAGGAGGCTGGTGGGGGATCATATGCGGATCCGGCAGATTGTTTCAAACTTATTATCGAATGCCGCAAAGTTTACTCACAACGGGCAAGTTCGTTTGGAAGTGAAACCGGGGCAGGCGGGAGAATTGCTGGAACGAACAGGAAAAAAGATCGACGTTGGAGAGAAGGATTTTTTATTGCGGATATCGGTATCGGATACAGGGATCGGGATTCCGGAAGATAAAATCGGGCATTTGTTTGAAGTGTTTGACCAATTGCATTCGGCGAAAGAAAGCAAATACCAGGGGACAGGGTTAGGATTAACGATTTGCAAGCAATTGAGTGAATTAATGGGGGGAGGGATATGGTTGCAGCCGGGACGGAAAGCGGGAAGTGAATTTGTCTGTATCCTTCATTTGCAGCATGCCCTGGAAGAACGCAAAAAAGAGGATGGAGCGTTGCTTTCCCGGACGGAAAAGACACAGATTGAAAACGTCGATCTTTTACGGGTTCTGGTGGTGGATGACAGCATGGTGAATATCAAATTGATCACGCTGCTGTTATCGAAATATGGGGTGGATTATACGTATGTGATGAATGGAAAAGACGCGCTGGAAGTCATTCAGCGTGGGGAAGTCAATTTGGTATTAATGGACATCCAGATGCCTGAAATGGACGGGCTGGAAGTATCGCGTCGTGTTCGGGAGTGGGAAGTGATGGAAGGACGCGCGTCCATTTCCATTGTGGCACTGACTGCGAATGTGATGGATGAAGATTTAGAAGAATGCAAAAAAGCAGGAATGGATGATTATCTGCCGAAACCGTTGCAACAGGAAGAGTTGGTCAAGATGTTGAGGAAAGTGGCGGATCGTTATGATTTATGATTTGTGATTTGTGATTTGTGATTTGTGATTTGTGATTTGTGATTTGTGATTTGTGATTTG
>CAKUMP010000161.1 GCA_934667795.1 uncultured Chthoniobacterales bacterium
ATGCGCGAGACTTCGCAGAAAACCAGAGCCCAAAATGATTTCTGCATTTTCCAGTTTAAGTCGTTGCAACCCTTTACGAACTCCACGAACTAAAAGGAATTTTAGTAAAAAGTGCAGAATCACTGCGCATAACACCAATGCCCCTAAGTTTGTCCACCACGCGGCTTCAGACGCAATAGCGGCATCCACCCCTTTTTTGACATACCATTCTGTAACTGTCTGAAACATGCTGTTTAACTACACTCAAACACAGAAGAAAGCAAAGGCTTTGGAGTAATTAGAAAATAATACGTAAAATGCCATGGACGCGGTAGCGCATAATATCCTACGGCACGTTGGCCGACGGGGACGTCGGCGCTCCCAGGGACTTTACTGACAGGCTTCGCATTCTTCTCCGTTACGCATGGCTTCGATGCTACAAGCGAGTTTTTCTTCTTCGGTATAACCGCGGGCGACACCTTCGGATTGAAGGGGGTCCACGATTGCTTGTCCAGCAATACCACGTACTTCTTTTTTCACTTTTGCCGAGGCCATTTCAATTTTTGAGGCAGACAACGTGCGCAAGTAATAAGTCGTTTTCAATCCTTTATGCCAGGCCGCACGATACATGTGGCTGAGTATTTTCAAATTCGGCGATGCCAGAAAAAGGTTCACCGACTGCGACTGATCAATCCATTTCTGACGGCGCGCTGCTGCATCTACGATATAACGGTATTCAATACTGAAAACCGTCAGGTGCAACTGCTTCAGATCTTCCGGGATTTCTTCAATATTTTCCAGTTCGCCATCAAAATATTTCAACTGGTCAATCATATCGGGTCCCCAGAGTCCCAGACGTTTTAAGTCCCTGACCAGATTGCCATTCAGGACCAGGAAAGAACCGGACAAGTTATCTTTTACAAAAAGATTTTTGTAATTTGCCTCAATACAGGGGGTCGTCCCCATAATATTACTGATCGTTGCGGTTGGAGCAATTGCGATCACGTTGGAATTCCGCATCCCTTGCTTTCCGATTTTTTCCCGTAAAGGCGCCCAATCCATGCGTCCACCACGCGGGACATCAATTTTTACTCCGCGTTCCTGTTCCAACAGGTCCACGGTATCCTGTGGGAGCAATCCACGATCCCATTTGGAGCCTTTATAAGAACTATAGGTTCCACGCTCTTTCGCAAGATCACTGGAAGCTTCGTATGCAAAATAAGCAATGGCTTCCATGAATTCATCATTAAATTCCACGGCTTCCTGCGATGCGAAAGACAGGCGCCGTTTATACAGCGCATTCTGCAAGCCCATCACCCCTAAGCCAATCGGACGATGCTTCGTGTTAGAGTTGCGGGCAGATTCCGTCGGATAAAAATTGATATCGATCACGTTATCCAATGCGCGGATCGCCACCTGCACCGTCTCACGAAGTTTTTCCAAATCGAGCTGTCCATTATCATCGATATGGGAATCCAGAACGACAGAACCGAGGTTACAAACGGCAGTTTCATCCGCACTCGTATTCAACGTAATTTCCGTACATAAATTGGAGCTATGGATCACTCCCACATGATCCTGTGGGCTTCGAACGTTGCAAGGATCCTTAAAAGTAATCCAGGGATGTCCGGTCTCAAACAGAACCTTTAACATTTCTTTCCAGAGATCAATTGCTGGAATTTTGTTCCCGAAAATACGCCCTTCCGCCGCCTGGCGTTCGTACTCAATATATTTTTTCTCAAATTCCTGCCCGTAACATTCATGTAAATCGGGCACTTCATTTGAACGAAACAGCGTCCAGTCTTCACGCGCTTCCATCCGTTTCATGAACAAATCCGGAATCCAGTTCGCGGTATTCATATCATGTGTCCGCCGACGCTCGTCGCCGACATTTACGCGCAAATGTAAAAAGTCCAGAATGTCGTTATGCCAGGTTTCCAGATAAGCACATCCGGATCCGCGACGCTTTCCTCCCTGGTTTACTGCGACTAACTGATCATTATGCAGTTTTAAAAATGGAATAACGCCCTGGCTTTCTCCATTTGTTCCCTGAATATAACTGCCTGTCCCGCGCACCTGTGTCCATGACCCCCCTAAACCACCTGCCCACTTGGATAAATAGGCATTGTCCGCGATTCCGCGCTGCATGATCGACTCAATACTGTCATCCACTTTATACAAATAACAGGAAGACAGCTGATTGTGCAGCGTCCCACTGTTAAAGAGCGTTGGAGTCGAAGAACAAAAACGACGGCTCTTGTATAAGTTATACAACTTTAACACCCACTCTTCCCGGTCTCCCTGCTCGCCCACAAAAAGCCCCATCGCAACACGCATCCAGAAAAATTGTGGTGCTTCCAGTCGCACACGTTCTTTTCCTGTCTTATCGACAATCAAGTAACGATCATATAATGTCTGCACCCCAAGGTAGTCAAAATCCAGATCCGCGGAGGGATCCAGCGCGTCCGCCAATTTATCCAGATCATACGATAACAGTTTTTCCGAAAGCCGTTTAATTTCGACCCCACGTCCAATATATTTACGAAATGCCCGACGATGAAAATCTTTCAGTGTCTCCATCCCATCCGTCAGGATATTCCATCCCAGCACTTCTTCATAAATATAGGAAAGCAGAATACGTCCGGCAAATTTTGCAAAATCGGCATCCCGTTCCAGCAGTGATCTCGCATTCAGAATAATCGTTGTTCGTAAAACCGACTCCTCCACTTCTGTCGAGAGGGATCGTCGCAATTCCATTTCAATTTCATGAAACGGCATGCACAGTTCCAGCCCGATTGCGGCAAATTGTATCCGTTTTTTTAATTCCAGCCCATCCCAGAAAACCGACTGCCCGTCTGCCGTCCGCACCACAATCATGGAATCCTGGCGCGTATCTGTCGCAGCCGCTTCTGTTACCTGTGCCCGCAGAACGCTACGATGCGCACGGTAAAGAATATATGCTTCCGCTGCCTTAAAATGCCCCTGGCGCATCAATTCTTCCTGCACCATATCCTGCACATCTTCAATATGCACAAACGCCTGCTCAGACGCCAACAGCCGCGCTGTCACTTTCTGAGAAACTTCCAGTGCCGGGGTCGAATCCATTTTCAGTGATAAAAATGCTTTGCGTACCGCGGCTTCAATTTTATCCGCATTCCATGGAACCACTTTCCCATTTCGTCGAATCAATCGTAGCCCTGCAGCCTGTTTAGTACCGGCGCCCGCGTCTCCTCCTTTATGGATTCCGCTTTCCACCGAATGTCGAAACACCAGACTCTTCGCAACATCATAAGCATCGGTTTCAATCAATGCCCGTTCAATCATCAAGTACAAATCATTTTGCGAAAGCCGAAGAGGTTTATCTTCCTCCCCAATCGAACTCAATTGCTCCGCGACCACCGCCGCAGCACGCGCAACCAGTGCCCGGTTTTTATCCGTGAAAATTTCATTCTCCTCGCGAGACAACATCAAATCTGTAAGCGCACTGCCGATCGTCTCGGCAATTTCCTCCAGATCCACGAGTTTTTCATCTTCGCCTCGCAGTACCGTGACACCACGGCCATCCCATTCCTGGCTATTCACGACGTTGCGCCATGCAAAACCTGGCTTTTGATCCTGTGGCAATCCTGCCATTCGTTTCAATGCAAGGTCTTCCTCAAAATTAATCCGTTGAAACATGATTGTATTGTTCTGTTAGGGGTTTTCTTTGATTCTTCTTAAACTTGTATGATCTCTCCACCCGGAGAAACCCACTCGGCAACGATCCCTCATCACCGAGCAATTTTTCGTTATTTAAATTAAATTCTAAAAAATGCCGTAAAATTACAATTCGTCGTCGCTCACTTCTCCCAAAGCAGACTTCTTCTGGTATTCTGTAACTTTTCCTTCAAAGAAATTCTGTTCTTTCTTGACGTCCATGACTTCTGCCAGCCATGGAAACGGATTGGTAATCGGAGGATTCAATGGCTTAAGCCCTACACCTTCCAGACGGCGATCCCCAATATAGTCAATGTACAATTCAAATTCTTCACTATTCATCCCCACCGCACTCACCGGCAGACAATCCCGGATAAAGGCTTTCTCCAGACGAATCCCTTCCTTCATCAAATCTCTCAACTCTTCCCGGAAGGCTTCCGTCCAGATATCCGGGTTCTCATCAATCAAATCCATTAACAAATTCCGAAATACTTCAATGTGATTCGATTCATCCCGCAACGTGTATCGGAACATTTGCCCAATTCCCGGGAATTTATTCTGACGCGCTAACGAAAGGATCATTCCAAACAGCCCGTAAAACTGCGTCCCCTCCATACACTGTCCAAACAGAAAAATATTCTTGGCCAGCGCCTGCTTGTTTTCCGTCACCGTCAAATCAATATCCCGTCGCAATGCACGCGAATTATTGACCACAAATGCATTTTTCTCCTTAATCGTCTCCACACTCTCAAACATCGCTTCACATTCGTGCGGATTTAATCCCAGGGAGCTAATCATGTACACCAGACTGTCCGCATGAATGTTTTCCTCGTGCGCATGACGCCCCAAAACCAGCTTCAATTCCGGTGCCGTCACCAAAGAACGCACCACATGCAGAATGTTATCCCCCACAATCCCTTCCGCCGCGGAAAAATAGCCAATCCCCATTTTAATAATCCAGCGCTCCACGTCCGAAATCGCTTCCTTATCCCGCCACTGCTCACAATCCTTCTGCATCTGAATATCTTCAGGCTCCCAGTGGTTCGCCTTCATCTTCTTATACAAATCATACGCCCACTGATACTTTAATGGCAGAATGTTAAAATACATCGTGTCCCGCCCGTTGATCACTCGTTTCGCCGCAAAAGCTTCTTCCGCTTTCGCCTTGTCTAATTCAAAGGTCCGAGTCCCTAAAGTAATTGTTATTGTCGATTTCATGCCACCCCTATTGAACAAATTCACCAGCCATTTTGTCAAACAACTTATTCAAAATTTCCACTTCATATAGTATATGACGTTTTACGAAACACTATATATTGTATAGCGCACTATCCTCCTCCAATCAACATCCCTGATTGTCAATGTTGTTGAAGGGTTCTTATTCCTTCAACGACAAGCATCTGTGAAAGATCAATAAAAAAATTTCTAAAAAATCAAAAAACAAGACCCTACCATGTGTTGTAGTAAGAATTTCTGAGCAAAAGCCCCCGCGCACGCCCAAAGTAAATTTTTTCTTGACGGAGAGGATGAAGATGGGACGATCGTCCGACTTATTTTTTTACACATTAGCAAAGGTTTACAGATGATATTAAACGATACGGAGATAGCCAGTTACGCGCGTAAGGGAATGATTCGCCCCTTTGTTTCGAAACATATTTCTGTTTTGAAAGAGAAAAAGGTTCTTTCTTACGGACTTTCCAGTTTTGGTTATGATCTGCGGCTCTCCCCGAAAGAATTCAAGATTTTCCGTCATGTCCCGGGGACAGTGGTGGATCCCAAGCAATTTAATGCGGGGAATTTAGAAGATGCGAAGCTTCAGAAAGATTCATCTGGGCAATATTTCATCCTTCCGGCGAGAAGTTACGGATTGGGCGTGGCGGTCGAACAACTCAACCTCCCGGATAATGTGTCCGCGATCTGTGTCGGCAAAAGCACGTATGCCCGTTGCGGGATTATTGCCAATGTCACGCCGGCTGAAGCGGGTTGGTCCGGGCACCTG
>CAKUMP010000162.1 GCA_934667795.1 uncultured Chthoniobacterales bacterium
GGCTAAAGCAACAGCCAGGCCTATCCAGATTGCGACGCCTCCCCAGCCCAGCGAAAAGCAGAGCCAATAGGCCAAAGTCAAGCCCACGACCCAGTAGGAAACGAAAGTATAAACGACCGGAATATTAACATCATTCATCCCGCGCAATGCCCCCGCGGCGACGACCTGAACACCATCAAATATCTGGAAAATCCCCGCAACGACAAACAAGGCACCCGCCAATTTAATCACTTCATAGTCGTTGGTAAACCACGCGGCAATAAATTGTCCGCCAAACCCAAACAAGGTTGCGGTGCAACACATGACCGCCACGGCCATAATAAACCCACTCGTTCCGGCAATGCGCACCCGTTTTACTTTGTCTGCTCCCATTTTTTGACTGACCCGGATCGTCACCGCCATGGCAATTCCCAGAGGGATCATATACGTTGTTCCCGCACAACTTAAAGTAATCTGATGGGCAGCCAGCGAAACGGTATCGATCCATCCCATCATAATAGAAATGCCCGCAAACGCCCCGGCTTCCAGTAGTAAATGTAACGATGCCGGGATCCCGATCACCAGCAGCCCGCGCAAACTTGCCCAGTGCAAAGCCGCTCCCCATCGCAAGGGAACCGCTCCCTTAAAGCGTTCTGCTTTGAGAACATACCAAAACAACACGACCACACAAACCACGCGTGCAATCAAGGTTGCCCATCCTGCCCCCTCCAGACCCATCGGACGAAATCCCAGGTTCCCATAAATCAACACCCAGTTTAAAACCGCATTCAATCCCACACTCCCCAGCATAATCCAGGTAGGAGGCCAGGGGTGGTCCAATGCTTCAGAAAACTGCTTCAGACTCATCCCCATGAGCATCGGCAAAATTGATATCCCGACCAGAATCAAAAATGTTCGGCTCGCTTTCACTACTTCTACGGGCTGCCCAAACCAGTGCAACCGAAAAGAAACCAGCACGACTATCCCCAGCAAAAAGACTCCCGCCACGACACTCAACAACATCCCATGACGTAATACCTCCGCGATTTCCTTCTTTTTCCCCCGACCATGTGCCTGCGCCACCCGGACAGGAATACAATTCAGCAACCCGATGCCAAATATCAAAGGAACCATCAGCAAACTATTTGCAAATGCAACCGCCGCCAACTCCACCACCCCGATGTACCCTACCATCAGCGTATCCACCAGCCCCATTAACATCTGGCTCATCTGTCCGGCAATCATAGGGATCGCTAACCGTAATGTCAGCTTCGACTCCCCATAAAATATTTTCCAATGTTTCATTCCAAACCTCCTTAAAAATCGGCGTTCATTTACAAATCGATGCTGCAATGGAAGCCCATCAGGATTTCATGAAAAACAAAGTTTCCTTCTCTTATTCTTCCAAAAAATCTGTGTTAACACCTGTTTTCGTTCGATAAGAATATTAAACAGGCTATTTCGCTTTGCGCTATTCTGCGTCAATCTGCAGATAAATTCTTTCTGTTTTTTATCTGCGGATCTGCCTTACCTCCCGCCACTCTAACTCAGTCCCAGCCGTTTTGAAATCACTTTTGCCCCATCGACGACCATTGACGACCACTCCATCGCTTGCGTAATCAACGTTTTTCCAAATCCTTCTATCGTCACATCCGAGGACCCCACTACCAGCAAGGTGCTCAGCAGAATCATATTCATCAACACAATGATCACCATGGAGAAAAATGTTCCATGCTCCTGTAAATCCGATTGTCCTTTGGGGATCATCCACATGGTAAAGGCCATGTGAAACCCCCATGTCATCCCCACACACACCAGAAAAAATTTCCGATAGGAACTCAAATCATAAAATTCCCCCACCACACACCACACCAGCACTAACAGCATGGTATAAAGCGGAAAAAAATACGGAGCCAACGCAATCCAGAAATTGGTGGTATCGGTCACAATCCTCCCACCGTCGCGCGAAACCCGAAACCGGGAAACCGACCCACCCATCGCCCATACCCAAATGGCATGCGTCAGTTCATGCCCAAACACATACAACCACATCGGACGCGGCATCCCGAAAAACAGGATAAGCCACAACACTAACCCCATGGAAAAAAACCAAAACTCCTCGCTCGCCCAGAAATTATGCGTGACCGCAGCATTCGTGAATTCCACGACCATGGCATTCCCAAAGACCCACACTACCGGCAATAGAAATATCCCGAAAATAAATTTCAACCACCGTACGGGGATTACGACAGGATGAAACTCCTCGTCGTAATCCCCGTAATCATAATCCTCATACTCCGGATGGTGTTCCAGAGTTTTCGCCCGCAAATGCACTTTCCCGGAACGCGCTTTTTTCGCCGTTTTCCGTTTCTCCCCCTGTTCACGGGCATTCGGTTTTTTATGCATAGACGAATTTCAGAAAGCGAATCATCAGGCTCTCCCCATGTAATGCCCCGTTCGCGTGTCCACTTTCACCATTTCTCCCTCTTTAATAAATAAAGGAACCTGAATCACTTTCCCGGTTTCCAGTGTCGCAGGTTTCATGACATTACTTGCCGTGTCTCCCTTTACGCCTTCGGCAGATTCTGCCACTTTCAAATTGACCGACGCCGGCAATTCCAACTGGGCCGGACGGTCTTCAATATACAAAACTTCTACCACTGTATTTTCGACAATATAATCCATCGAATCCTCCACCAGATCTTTCTGGAATGTCACCGTTTCGTAAGTGTCCGGATCCATAAAGTGATATCCCTGCGGGTCACTGTAACTGAACTCCAAAGGACGGCGTGTCATCTCTACCAACTCGACTTTTTCAGTCGAACTAAATCGGACATCCATGGATTTCCCCGTCCGTACACTCCGTAAAGACGCTTGTACAAATGCACGCAAATTCCCGGGTGTACGATGCTGTACCTCCAGTACTATCATGACGTCATTGTTGTACCGTACTCCCATTCCTCTTCTAAGATCGTTCGCTGCTGGCATTGATTATCCTCCTGATTTATTTGGTTTAAAATGAAATATTTTGAATTTACGCCTATCTTAACATAAATTTCAGAGCAACTTAAATTTTGCAAGATCTTGCGAATCCACGACTCCGACCGGGCGCTCCTCTGCATCCAGGACAACCAGATCGTCAATACGATGTTGCTTTAAAACATGCAATACTTCCACTGCTAATTTATCCTGTTGAATCGTGACCGGACGAAGCGTCATATATTCCTGCACCGGGCGCTCTCCCAAGCCGGGGTCTTGTTGAAAATATCTGGCAAAGTCTCCATGCGTGAAAATTCCCACTAATTTTCCCTCATGATCCACGACGACGGCCGCACCACTCCGCCGTTGCGTCATTTCTTTCAAAACGTCTCGCACAAGCGTTTCTCGCCCCACAACCGCAATTTCTTCTCGCCCACGCATCATGTGTTCAACTTTTAACAGCAATGACCTGCCCAGTTTCCCACCAGGATGAAATTTTGCAAAATCTTCTGCCCGAAACCCTCTTAATTGCAAGACCGCCATCGCCAGCGCATCGCCCATCACCAGCATAACCGTGGTGCTCGAAGTCGGTGCCAGATGCAAGGGACACGCCTCTTCTTCAATCCCGGTACACAAAATGACATGACTGTTTTTTGCCAGAAACGATTGCGGATTGCCCGTCATGGCAATGATTTTGATATTAAATTTCCCTAATGCCGGCAGAATATTATTCAGTTCTTCCGTCTCCCCACTATAACTCAATGCCAGCACAACATCTCCGTCCACGACTACGCCTAAATCTCCATGCAAAGCGTTCAGGGAGTTTAATATGACCGCAGGAGCTCCTGTACTGGTCAGAGTAGCCGCAATTTTTTCTCCAATATGCCCGGATTTTCCTACGCCGACAACCACAACCTTATTGCGCCCATCCACCGCCTCTTTTATCAATTGTACCGCAGCTACAAAGGACTCATCCAGACGCTCAATCAATCGTGCGACTTCTTTTAACTCGACCTCCACAACCCGTTTCCCCATGGCCAATACTTCCTCACTCATCTCCTCATCCTACCATATTCCCCATATTTTCCTCCACTCCAATTTCAAAGATTTTCAACTGTCCCCTGTCCCTTGTCAACTGTCTTACCCCGTTTTCCTATTGTCGAACCCGCTCGCTTAATTCTATGCTTATTCTATCACACCCATGCCAACCAATCCCATTACTCCATTTTCAGAAAAACTGAATATTGTCAGTTTCCTTCCAACGTACCTGAAACCGGAGATGCTTCATGTTTATCGTCAATTACATTCTCTTCCGCATTCCAATCAACATATCCTGACTCAAAAAGTCGAAAACCTCTCCCAATTCCCCACGTCTTCCCTGACCCCCCTCCCTCGACCCTGTTCGCGTGAACTCCGTCGCTTCGTTTATCGCCATATCCTCCACCAGCCCATCCAGATCTATCCATCCGAAGCGCGCAAAATTCTTCAGACCTTCCATGCTCTCCAGGGCGACCTCCTCCACATCTACTTCGGGCATGTCGGCACCCTTCTCCTCCCACTCCTCAAAATCCGCAACTTCCCCACGATCCTCTCCTTCCACGGCGCCGATGCTACCGCAAACCTCCAATCCCCTAAAGCCATCCAGGCCCTACAGTCCGCCACTTCCCTCGTCGATCTTATCCTCGTCCGCTCACAATCCCTCCTCCATGCCCTCCAATCCCTTCAGATCCCCAACTCCAAACTCCTCCTCCATCGCACCGGTATCCCCCTCGCCGATTTCCCCATCTCCTCACGCTCTCTCCCCACTTCTCCCACCTCCCCCATCCACCTTCTCCAGGCCTCCAGACTCATTCCCAAAAAAGGACTGTTATCAAGCTTAGAAATGTTCGATAAGTTCGTAAAGAAACGTCCTGGTTCTACTTTTACGATAGCAGGGACCGGCCCAATGGAAAGTGAATTAAAGGAAAAAGTGAACCAACTAGGTCTGACAGAGCAGGTGAAATTTCCTGGGTTTTGCAGTCAGGAGTCGCTACGCAAACATTTTGCCGAGGCGCACATTTTTTTACATCCGAGTGAGACCGCAGCCAATGGGGATCAGGAAGGGGTTCCGAACAGCATGTTGGAAGCAATGGCCACCGGACTCCCTGTTGCAGCCACGCTGCATGGTGGAATTCCGGAAGCACTGACCTCTGGACGTTCCGGCATTCTCGTCCCCGAGCGTAATCCCGACGCGCTGTTACACGCCGTGGAAACGCTGATCCAATCCCCTGAAGCTTATCAAAAATTTTCCGAAGAAGCAGCCCAGGAAGTTCGTGAAAAATTCGATCTCCAGAAACAAGGCGCCCTGCTGGAACAATACTACCATCAGGCCATCGCGATATATTCAGGAGTACGGTAAATGCCTGGGAGCGCCGACGTCCCCGTCGACAGAATTTGGAGTGCGGTGGTTTCCGCCGCTTTGGATCATAACGAATGGGATGTACGAACAATCTTCGCATAGCGAAATGCACATGTCGTTCGAACCATAGCGGTGCAGAGCCCCGCACTCCAAATTTTCCCGTGTAACGACCCATTAGGGACAGAGCTGTAAACAACCCCGAGCGTTTTATTAGGGACAGAGCTGTAAACAATTCCCGAGCGTTTTATTAGGGACAGAGCCGTAAACAACCCCCGAGCGTTTTATTAGGGAC
>CAKUMP010000163.1 GCA_934667795.1 uncultured Chthoniobacterales bacterium
GGCCTACCTGGGGGGGGATCGGCTGGTTTTTCGTATTCCGTTTTTAGCGAAACCGGATTTTAGTGCAGACATATTGGTGTTTTATCTGGATATCGATAATGAGATCACTACCGGGCGTACAGATGGAACGGGGCATGATGGAGTGGACCTCATGGTCTTTATCCGTGGAAATAACCCGGGGATTACGTTTCACAATTCCGCATTGAGTGAGAGGAACGTCGAGTTGCGAGTGGCGCTTGATGAGACGGATTTGTATTTGATATTGCAGATGCCGAGCGGGTATGCAGAGGGAGAGGAAGTAGAATTAGGGACGTATGCACGGTTAGAGCGAGCTAACGATAAACCGCAGTCATTAAGCAAAGTTTCAAACCGTTTAAAATCAGAAGGAATTAAACTACGGGATTTCCCGCCTGAATTACCGAATAGTGGTTTCGGGGGAGCAGGAGTGAGATTTTATAATGATAAAGTGGCGTATGAGACACTGGACAATAAAGGGCTGAAAAGGGAGCAGATCAAGGGAGCGGATGCGGAAAATGGTTTTGAATTTCCACGCACGCGTCCGGAAGTGAAATTTGATTACACCGCGGGGGTGGAAACCGGAAAGTCGACAACAGGCGAAGTGGAGAAAGTTTCGGTTCATTTATTAAATGAAGCGAAGGTTGCGAGAAAAGGGGCGTGGATCACTTTTGGTGTGCCGGTAAAAGAAGGGAAAATTACTTCTGTCAATCAGGTACGTGTCCTGAATGAGAGTGGGGAGCGAGTGGAGGCAGATATTTCTGTGCTTACCTTTTGGCCGGATAAATCCATCAAGTGGTTAAACGTCACGGGGATTGCGGATCTGGAAAGCAATGCGGAAAAGAACTGGACAGTAGAGTTCGGGGGAGAAGTGGCGCGGGAAGCGGAGAGTGGGATCAAGGTGACGGAGGCAGGCGATGGGATTCAGGTGGAAAATGACAAGTTGCGTGTGGTGGTGAGTGGGGAGGGGTATAATTTATTTAAAGAAATCTGGGTGGATAGTGATGGGAATGGCAGTTTTGATGAGGGAGAGCAACTCATCGAAAAGGATAGTACGGGGTTTGTGATACGGGATGAAGAGGGAAAACTGTATTACTCGCGCCAAGGGAAAGTGGATAATATCCGTGTGGAAAAACAAGGTGCGCATGAAGTCATTGTGCGAGTGGACGGACAATACCGGGCGGAAGATGGCGCGGAATACATGCGGTATGTCACCAGAATTCGGGTGCGGAGCGGAAGCACGCAAGTGCGTGTGGAACACACCCATATTAATACAGAGCTCGCGCAGGAGTTTACGGATTTTCGGTATTTGATGCTGGGGGTAAAAATTGCCGGTGGGAGCTTTGAGGGAGCAAGATTACTGGGAGAAGAAGATGCGCTTTCCGGAAAAAACCTTCAGCACTTCCAGGATAACGAGGCGAAAGGGATTCTTGAACAGGACGGGAAAAAGTCACGGACAGAACAAGGAACGGGCGTTCTGGAAGTTCAGACAAAGGAAAAAGTCGCTCGTGTAGCAGTGGAAGATTACTGGCAGAAATGGCCCAAGGGGGTGGGGAATGATGGCAGCATAATGATTGTAAAATTACTTCCTGAATTGCCGAATGAAAACTATGGAAGAGATTTGCCCTATTATCTGATGTATCCCTTTGTGGAAGGGTTTTATCGTCTGAAATGGGGGATGTCCTTTACAGAAAGAATCGTGTTCGATTTCGAACAGACAAAACCAGACGAATATGCCTTGAAGGCGCTCTGGGCAGAAGCAAACCTCGGGGTGGTACCGGTGTTGCCCGGCACCTGGTATGAAACATCCGGCGCGACAGAAGGCGTCGTCGGCGCAGGAGACGGAAGTTTTGCGGACTGGGATAATTTTGTCCGCAATTCTATGGACGCCCATCTGGAATTAAAGAAAATCAATCGGGAGTATGGGTTTTTAAATTATGGCGACTGGTTTGGCGAGCGTGGACGAAACTGGGGGAACAACGAATATGATACCGCACATGGGTTTCTGATGCATTTTATGCGGACCGGGGAAAGAGATTTCTTCCGTCTCGGGTTAGCGACAGCACGGCATCAGGCCGATGTGGATATTGTACATGCATACCCGGATCCCTATTACGTCGGAGCCAACCATCAGCACTCAATCGGGCATACCGGGGTCTGGTCACAACGCCCCAAATATGCAACTTGGACGCATGCTTATGATGGGCATACTTCCGCAGGAAATGGCCATACCTGGGCAGATGGAATGGTGGATGCCTGGTGGCTGACAGGAGATGCACGCGTGATGGACTCGGTGTATGCGTTAGGGGAACATATCACTTGGGCATTTGCACCGACTTTTACCAAGTTAGGGAATCATGAACGTTCTGCTGGGTGGTCGCTAACAGCTATTATGGCCATTTATCAGGCCACATATGACCCCGCGTATTTGAAAGCAGCAAAACAGATTACGGATCTGGCCATAGGAGAACAGGATATCGAGGATTCCGGAACCTGGCCGCATTTGCTGCCTGTGACACATGCCGCGGGGCAAACAGATGCAATTGGAAGCAGTGTCTATAATATCGGTGTTCTGCTTGGAGGGATGGGGGCCTATCATGAAGCCACGCAGGATGAGGCGACTAAAAAGTCCATTTTAGCTGCGACAAAATGGCTGGCAAAATCCTGGTCTGCATCGGGCAAAGCCTGGCCGTATTCGGCAGGGACACAGGGGGAACCCCAGGCACCAAATGCGCTGAACCTGAACCCTTTGTTATATAAACCCATGGCCTATGGCGCAAAACTGGCAGATGATGGCGAATGGTTTCAGATTGTGGTGGATGCACTGAGTGGCACGATCGGAACCGGGGGAGCCGTTTCTTTTGGAAAAGAACTTTCGATTAAACTGTTTCCCACACCCATGACATTAGCTCTGTTAAAAGAGTATTATGCACGAGTGGAACCCGGAAAACATTTGTTTGATGGCTCCGCAGAAAGCAAAAAAGAATTTTTCAAAACCGTGATCCCTATGGAAACAATGGCAACACGGGGCGGAAATTCACGTGTGATCTGGATTATTCCGGGCGCAGATGGTGGGACGTTGCAGTTAAAACGGACAAGGTTACCGGATGTGGTGAAGACTGCTCCTGATGGCCGCTGGAAACTGGAAACTCTGGAAGGAAAGGAAGTTGCCACCGGGGAGTTTAAAGGGATCGAGGAAGCAAATTTCGAAGTTAAGTTGCCTGCAGATGCCGGACGTTTGAAGTTGAGCATTCCGGACCGCCCGGAAGCGGTCTGGACGTATGCCGGTGATGGATTCCAGGTCGTGGTCGAAACCCATGAAGATTTGAGGATTTCTCGCGTAGGGATTTCCCGGGTGTATTTTCAGGTTCCTGAAGGAACAGAAAAATTCTCGGTCAAACTGATGGGCGTACACACCGGCAGTTATTCCGGAACATTTTTTGATGCAGAAGGGAATATTGTGACCGATTATACCGGTATGAATCACGGGACCACTTATTTGAATCAAACCATTGAAGGAATTGATCAAGTGAGTAAAGTAATAGAAATAGATGCAAGTAAATCCGCTCCCGGCATCTGGTCGGCCGTGTTGTCCGCCGCCGGAGATATCGGGTTTTCTCTGCAGGGAATTGATCCTCTGTTCTCCAATGACAAGGATGCAATTCAGAAAATGAAATAAGGGTAGATTTGATTTTAAAAAGAAAGATGTAAATGAGACAGACATTAAAAAACTGGATTGGAATGGGCGTGATGGGCGCGGTCATGGCAACTGGAATGAACGTTCAGGCCGAAGATGAGGTGACGGTTACAACAGATTTACAACTTCCTGCAGGGAATATTGTGATCGAAACAGGATTGGGAAGTGGCAATAACCGCTGGAAGTACAGTAATGATATCAAACCAGGGGAGCATCGGGATGTAGGGCAACGGTTTTATACCCAGGAAGGTGCCTTTGTTCTGGATAAAATTGTTCTGCATATCGCAAATATTAGTAGTGGTATCGGAGCGACAACTCCCGGTGCACGCTTCACCCTGACACTGTTAAAATTTACATCCAGCGACGATGTAGAACCCGAAGGCGAGCCTGTGGGCGTTTTCCACGGAACCATACCGCTGGAATTAATGCCGGATCATTATTTTATCATGGATATTCCTAACACTCCTTTGGAAGATGGGGTATCCTATGGGTTCTTACTCGCATTTGATGAACCCTCATCCGGAAATGCCCTCTATTTTACCACCGGAGGAACCATGCGCTATACAGGCGGAAGCATTTTCTTCTATACCAATAGCGAAAATGCAAATGAAATGCGATACGAGAAAGCACAAGGCCACTTCTCTTTCTATCTCATCTCCGAATAACGCTGCTGGGACTTTGGGGACACTGGGGACACTGGGGACACTGGGGACACTGGGGACACTGGGGACACTGGGGACACTGGGGACACTGTCGGCCAATGTGTCGTTGGATCATATAAACGCTCTCGCACTAAAAGGATAAGTTATAATTTTTCCTATCACGCGGGAAGAATTTGGAGTGCGGCGGTTCCCGCCGCTTTGGTTTCAGAGTGGGGCTGGCTGGGCTTATGAATGAGGAAGAATCACTAACGTTTTTTACTCCAAATAAGTATTTATAGTGTTACGAAAGCAAAAGGGATGTTTCCGGCGTTTTCCCCCGTCGATCCAAAGCGGTGGAAACCGCCGCACTCCAAATACGCCCCATTCGGAAAGTAGGGATAGTACCAAAAATCAACTTAAAGCTGTCCACCCCCTCTAAATTATTCTCCAATCAGGGTCACTATCAAATTCCGCTTGTGTGGGTAATTTCTATGCTCAAAAAGGAAAATTCCTTGCCAGGTGCCCAATCCTAATTGTCCATTCACAATCGGTATGACTTCCGACGTTCGTGTCAGCACCATCCGAAGATGACTCGGCATGTCATCAGGCCCTTCCTGAACATGGGTGAAATATTCCTCGTTTTCCGTAACAAGTCGATCGAAAAAATGATGCAGATCTGTCCGTGCGGACTCATCTGCATTTTCATAAATGATCAATGATGCACTCGTATGTTGCAAAAAGACCGTCACAGTTCCATTTTGAATCCCGGAATGCCAAACGATATCATTAATGGTATCTGTGATTTCGTAAGTCCCTTTTCCTGAAGTTCTAACAGATATTTTTTTATTAGAAACGTAATTCATAATAAATATAGTTTAAGCGTAATAAAGTGCTTTGACCAATGGATGTGCCTTCGTTGTAGGGAGAATTCCCAGATCCATCTGGTTCATTACATAGGCAAAAGTCAGGTTATTGACAGGATCCGCAAAGGCATGGCTTCCTCCGGCCCCCGGATGTCCAAATGCACTTGTTTCCGGACCAAATAAGTCCCGTAACTTTTGCCCGGAACGGTCTATCGGATCTTTCATGAAACCATGCGAAAATGAAGTCGGACGTAAAAGCGTCAGGTCATCCCCATTCACCAGCGGATCCGTAAATAAGGGGAGCGGCAGGACGTTAGAATTTAAAATATACGCATAAAATTTAGAAAGTCCAAAAG
>CAKUMP010000164.1 GCA_934667795.1 uncultured Chthoniobacterales bacterium
GGGTTCCGATCACCATATCGACCGAACCTTCCTGTAATTCCTGCAGCGTGCGTGCTTGTTCGGCAGGAGTTCGAAAACGGCTCAGAAGTTCTACCCGAATCGGGTAATCCGACATGCGTTCGCGAAAATTCTGATAATGTTGCTGCGCAAGCACCGTGGTGGGGACCAGAACCGCCACTTGTTTCCCGTCCATCACCGCTTTAAAAGCAGCGCGGATCGCCACTTCCGTTTTTCCGAAACCGACATCACCGCAGATCAGGCGGTCCATCGGTTGCGTGGATTCCATATCCTGTTTGGTGTCCAGAATCGCCTGTAGCTGATCGGGTGTTTCGCGATACAGAAATGAGGATTCGAACTCGCGCTGCCAGTGGGTATCCGGGCGGAAGGCATAGCCATTTGTCGTTTCCCGTTCTGCATGGAGCGTCAGCAACTGGCTTGCATAATCCATGATGGCAGCCTGGGCTTTGCGTTTGGCATTTCCCCACTTTTTTTCACCCAGCTTGCTGAGAGGAGGCGATTTTTTCCCGACCCCTATATAACGGGACACCAAATAGGCGTTTTCCATCGGGACATAAACTTTTGCCCTGTCGGCAAATTCCAGTTCCAGCACCGATTGGGCGACCTCATTGGCACCGGGTACCTCATGAATCCCGCAATAACGCCCGATCCCGTAATCGGCGTGCACGACCAGTTCATCATCCCGGAGGTCGCTGAAATCAATCTGCGAGCGGCTGACCAGAAGTTTTTCCCGACGTTTTTCCAGCCGACGTCCGGGGATCTGCCGGTAACGCCCGAAAATCAGCGCGTCCGAAAGTAACGCTAATCGGGAATTTTCCAGCAAAAACCCCTGGTTGGAAGTGCCCAGCAAAAATTCAATAGAAGAAAAGTCCTGATTCTGCTCCTGAAAAAGTTCTTTCAAACGCTCTTGTTCGCCTTCGTTATTGCACAAAATTGAAACCTGCCATTTTTCTTTTTGCCAGAAATCCAATTGGTCAAAAAGCCGTTGCCGGGCAGCACTTTCCAGAATCACATCGCCGGATTGCAGTCCGTCTAATCCTGTGAGCGAAAAATCGAGCGGAAGAGTCGGTAGATCAGCCGTTTCTTCTTGAAAAATTGGCTCATTTGTGATATGTAAATGCGCCTTTTCGATGTCTGGATCGAAGGTGATGACCAGGTCTCCGGGCTGGATAGCGGTTTCCAGCAAAACCATTTCGGCATCCGGATCACCAAGCAAAATTGAGCATTCTTTGAGGTGGCGGACAGAAATCTGCTGATCGAGATCGAATTCCCGGATGGAGTCGATTTCGGTATCAAAAAGTTCGATGCGGATGGGAAGTGGGTTTTGCCAGGAATAAACATCGAGAATCCCGCCCCGGACGGCATATTGCCCACGATGAGAAACTTGTGGAACGCGTTCATAGCCAGCTTGTTCGAGTTGATGCATGAACTCGTCGATAGGCAGGGCGGAGTTTTTACGGATCAGGCGAGAAATGTGGAGTAAATGCTGGGGCGTCGGGACATAGGAATCGAGGCACGAGGAGGTTGTCAGGATTACCTGGGGGGAAGTTCCGCTGTGGAGAATCTGGAGTGCTTCCAGACGTTCGGAAGAAATTTCGGCATCGGGGATAGAATTTTCGGAAGCCGCCATTTCCAGTTCAGGGATGAAGAGGGGAGCGTCCATCCAGTTTTGCAGATCGGTGTAGAGATTTTCCTGTTGCCGGGGACTTGCGCAGATGACCCAGATACGTTGAGGAAATTTTTCACTAAGCAGGCTTAACGTGAACCCCCAAGCGGAAGTCGGGACGTTCGGGCAGAGGGTAAGCATTTCTCCAGGATGAAACGCCTCCAGGGCACACTGGACTTCAGGGTGGAGAAAATTGCGACCGAGGAGGGATCGACGCTCTTGAAATGCGTTTTCCGGTGTTTTACCCATAGTTTTTATCGACAAATTGCAGAATGGGCACGCTCAGGCGGGGGGCAGGAAGAGAAATTTCTTTTATCTGGCGCACGGGTACAGCGCCCATCCAGGAATTGGTGAGAATCGCTGCAGAAAGGTGGGAAAGATCTTCTACCGTACAGGATTTTTCCTGAATAAGCCCGGCCTTTAAAAGTAAGGCACGGATAATTCCAGGACGCGCTCCATCGGTAACCGGTGGCGTAAACCAGTTTTTTCCATCCGAATATAAAAAATTCCCCATACTGGCACTGATGATGTTTTTTTCCACATTCCAGAGCAGGCATTCATCGGCGCCTGACTCCCGGGCGGACTGGTGTGCCCGGAAATTGAATAAGTAATTTCCCGATTTGCTCCCGGGAAATGCGGCTTGATAGGGGGCGTCTGCCAGAACCAGAGACAGACCCTTTTCCCTCTGTTCCTCCCAATGTGGGAGACGGTCTTCAAAGATCCAGTGGCATTGAGATCCCTGGTCCGGAGCAACCAGACTGATGTATTGACGCAGCATTCCGGTGCGTTTTTTTAATTGTTCCAAAAGCGCTTCAGGAATACCCGAAAAGGCGAGCTTCCATGGGACCCTTGCTTTCTGACAATTATGACGTAATAAAGTCTGATGCCCTTCCAATTCATAAATTTTCCCATCCAGAACCCGGAATGTTTCAAAAAATGAATACCCGAAACGAAAGCCAAAACTGCTCGCAGAAACCGGATGGTCCCGGCAAAATTCCTGACCATTCCATCCAAAAGTGATCATTCCCTGTTGATTTGTCATGTGTATAATTTATGATGCGGTATTCGTGATCTGGAAAACTCTCAAGTTGAAGAAAAAAATATGGACGAATCTGCCCGGGAGCGCAACCCGGATTCTGATCGTGGCCCTGATCTTTTTAATGGGAGGGAGTGTAGATGGAGTGGGCGCCGATATTGAGGAGGAGCAGACGGTGATTGTGCCGGTGCTGGCGGTGAGCCCGGTGTACTGGATTCAGGATGCGTATGCGACGGATTCTTATGTGCCCGTTTCGTCTGCTGTTCGTGGGATGGTGGAGGTGTTGATTCGTGAATTAACGGGGGAGACGACTCCACGTGAGGGGTGGAAAAAACTGGTGAAGCCGGGAGATCGGGTGGGGCTGAAAGTGGATGCCAGCGGAGGTGCCGGCGGCTCTACGCGACTGGCGGTGATTGAAGCGGTGCTGCGCGGGCTGGAATCAGCGGGAATTTCCCGTACCTCCGTGGTGATATGGGATCGGGAACGCGCGGCGCTGAATGCCGCGGGCATTACCAGCCAGCGCTTCGGCTGTAAGGTCTATGCTTCGGAAGAAGCGTATTCTCAGGAATTTCCATTCTCTTCTCCGGTTTTAGGCCAGCTTGTTTATGGAGATCTGGATTTTAAATCAGAATCCTCTGTGCTGGATGTGATGGGTTCGCCGGATGCACTGTCGTCGATCAGTTATTTTCCGGAATTTTTAAAACCGCTGACAAAAATCATTAATTTACCGGTGTTAAAAAACAACCGGTACTATGGTTTGCATGGGGCATTGGCGAATGTGACGATCCCGAATGTGGATAACTGGCGTCGTTTTGTTCGGGAACCGCGGCACGGCGCTTCGGAGATTCCGGAAATTTATGCGGATCCAATTCTGTATGGAAAATGTGTTTTGCATTTGATGGATGCTTTGATTGTGCAATATGCCGGGGGACCGGATTTTGCCCCGAATTATTCGTTTGCTCATAATTCCCTGTACGCTTCGCGCGACCCGGTGAGTCTGGATGCGGTGGCACTGGAACAGTTGGAAATATGGCGGAGCCAGGCAGAACTGCCGTCGATAGAAAAAATGTCCGCACATGTGAAAGCATCCGAAGCATTTGGACTGGGCAATGCTGCAAAAAAAAATATAAAAATCATTCGAGTGAAACGGTAATGGAATCAGAAAAAGATAAACGTCAGCAGGCTGGTAAATTTGAGGGTTCTGATGTCCTGTATCGGGAAATTCTTGCCGGGGTGTCCCGCTCTTTTTATTTGACCCTAAAGTGGATGCCGGCAAAAGTACGAAAACAGCTTTCTCTGGCGTATTTACTGGCGCGTGCGACCGATACCGTTGCAGATGCGGAGGACCGTCCGGCTGAAATTCGGGTGCCTGTGCTTCAACAAATGCAAGCAGCGATTCAGGAAGTTTCTCCGGAACGGGCTGCAAGGATTGATTTTCTCCCAGTGCTCGATTCCACATTGCCAAATCCCGGAGAGCGGGAATTGTTAAGTAAATTTTCTGTCTGTGTGGGGTTAATGCAGGAATTTGATGAAAAAGATCAGACGCTTATTCGCGAAGTGCTGGCTACTATTACGGGTGGACAAATTGAAGATATAGAATTTTTTTCCCCTACGTCTCATACGTCTGGTGTCCGTTGTCTTGCAGATACAAATGCGCTGGACCGTTACACGTATCAGGTCGCAGGTTCCGTTGGGGAGTTTTGGACAAAATTGTGCTTACGTCATTTTTCGACCTATTCTCCTGTGTTGCCGGAAGATTTGATCCGTCTGGGGATTCATTTTGGAAAGGCATTGCAACTGACGAATATTCTGCGGGATTTGCCTGAGGATCTGACGCGTGGGCGGTGTTATTTTCCGGAATCAGAAATGGGAGTGGTGCCTACAACGAGTTCTGATATTCCGGCACGTGTTTTTCAGTTTCATCGGAAGGTTGCGTACGGGTATTTTTCGGATGCGTGTATTTATACCGCATCGTTAAATTCATTTCGGATGCGTTTTGCGTGTTATCTGCCGATTCTTCTGGGAAAAGCAACGCTGGACCTACTGGGCGAGATCCCCCCTGAAGAAAAAATAAAGGTCCCACGCAGCGAAGTGCGCGGGATGTTGTGCAAAGCCGTCCTGGGTGCTGTTTTTCCACGCAGGATTTTAAGGTGAGCCGGGAGCGCCGACGTTCCCGCCGGCAGCACACTCCAAACTATTTCAGCAAGTTAGTTTTGGTATTTTGCGGAAGGGAAGAAGAATTGATCCAGGCGCGTGCGGTTTCCGGGTCGGCTTTGAGCCATTGACGTGCGATGTTTTGTGTGGTGCTGTTCCGGGAGTTTTCATCACTGATAGTGGCCGCCCACATCGCAGCCGCTTCGGGGTCTTCGCGAACGGTGGAGTTGGCAAAGCTGGCAACGGCAGAGTCGCGCGATTTTCCATCGGGAAGTGTCTGCAGCCACTCCGATGCCGAAACCGCATCTTGTCTGGCCCATGAAGAAGCCAGGTTGGACATGGACCGGGACTTTGTGTCTTCATCGGAAATGGAATTCACAATACGAAGCGCGGACTGTGGATCCTGGTGCGCGACGGAATTCACCAGGTTGCTGATGGTGTTATTACGATTGGTCCCCTCCGGGATGGAAAATGCGAGCTTCGTCGCAATATCAATATCTATAGACGCAAAATTTCCGATAGAGCTAGAGATCGCATTTTCCCTTGTTTCCTGATCTCGAATGGAGTTGAGCGTATCCAGTGCATCTTCAGGGGAATAATTAACAAGTGAGCTGACGATGCTGCTGATTGCGTTGTTGC
>CAKUMP010000165.1 GCA_934667795.1 uncultured Chthoniobacterales bacterium
AATGAATTACAACGTCTGCTTTATCAAAAACAAATTACGGTTCAGATTTATGATGATTATTTTCATCGTCCGCGCATTTTCCAGCAGGTCGTTTCTGAAAGCCATCATGACTGTCTGATTTTATTTTATCCAAATGAAAAAATCCTTCAATGGAGTAAAGAAAACCAGTTACAGGCAGTGGTGGTGGGAAGTATTAAAGAGCCTCCTACCCTTCCCAGCGTCAATATTCATTTCCGAGCATTGGTACGACATGCCATTGGGCGCATTCTTCAATTAGGGCATAAAAATCTGGTCTTTATTCTTCACCGTCGGGAAAGAGGAGAAGACGCGGAAAGCATCTCCGGGTTTCAGGAAGCAGTAGAGGCCTCTTCCCAGCCTCACATCCTTGCTTCCATCGAATACCATAACGGCACCCCGGAAGGACTTTGCAAATTAGCAGACCGTTTGCTTGAACGGGAAATCCGACCTACGGCGTGGATCGTTGCAGTCGCGCCGCATTTCCAAACCATCCTGATGCATCTCTTTAAACGTGGAATTTCCATTCCTGAAGAAATCTCCCTCATCAGCCAGGACTCCGAACCCTGGCAACATTTCTCCACCCCGGAACCCACGCGTTACGTCACCAATGTCACAACCCTCGCAAAATCCACCGTACGCCAGATCCTCGATATTATCGCCGGAAAACGCCTCCCCCTCACCCCCATCCAAATCATCCCTGAATTAATCCAGGGCAAAACTCTCGGTCCCGCTCCAGATCCCTCCAGAACAAAACCATAATCCTCTGAACCACAAAACACACAGGGACTTGACCACAGAGGACCTGTTTTAACCACAGAACACACAGAATACACTGAATAGTTTTAGGGGGGTGTTGAAAGGTTTATGTCCTAGTACATATGTTTGGGGCTTATATTTTGAAATCGGTAAATTGTCTTACGTATCGTTTATTTTAAAAAAGCGATTCCGTGGTTCGAATGGATTATACATTAAACCCCCTTAAAAACATTCTGTGCATTCTGTGTGTTCTGTGGTTAAAAACAGGATCAGGACATCCGTGGTTCAAAAATCCTTGTTCTCTGTGGTTTTAAAAGATTTTGCCGCGGCCTTCGATTTTCCAGGTGTCTAACACTTCGTCGCCTCGGACGGCATAGACCTGATCATGCATATTGATCATTCCACACACGTGAGCAGGCACAAATTGCAGACGTTCTCCAATTTTTAATGGGGTTGCTTCCGGGCCACGAACATATCCATGTTCTTCATTGACTCCCTGCACAGCCATTTCTACATTATCGCGGCAACGCCCACTGGTTCCATCTGCCGTTTTATCTCCGCTAAATGTCTTGGAGCCAGCGTCAATTAAGGCCAGATCGTCCGTGGGGCGGTCCACAACCGTCGTATAAACCGTCGCTGCTGCACTTTCCCAAGGCATTAAGCTCAAACGGTAGGCCAGGCTAAGATCGCCAAGCGGATAGGCTCCCGGGCGTACCCAGTTCACTCCGGGTTTGGTTGCCATCCGCGCAGCAGACACACTGCACCCCGGTGCCAATAAAATATCTCGATCCAGTGCATCCATTACCTCACGGAGTGTCGTATAAACCGAGTCAATCACTTCATTCATCGTTTCCGGGGTACTGCGATAGCAATGCCCTTCGTGTGAATACACACCTTTTAATTCAAAATGAGACGATGCTTCCACATAATCCCGCATCTCCTTGATCTGCTCAATGGAACGAGCGCCTTCCCGCCCCAATCCGGTATCATAGGCCATCATCACATCGACCTTGATCCCTACACCTGCAATCACTTTTTCCAGATGCTCCGCCTGCGCCTTGCTTGTGACAGCCACCAGGAGTTGATCCAGATTTTCCTGCAATGCCCGTAATCGGGGCCCAGCTTCCGGTGCCACAATCGAATGAGCCACAAAAATCCGTTTTACGCCGGAAGGCAACATCGCTTCTGCTTCTCCGATCTTCGCACAGGTAATTCCGGCGGCGCCTGCTGCCAACTGCCGTTTCAAAATCTCCACACATTTATGGGTCTTGATATGTGGCCAGAGCTGTACCCCGTGTTCTGTACACACATTCTGCATGCGGCGGATATTCCCTTCCATTCGATCCACATCAATCAAAATGGATGGTGTTGGCAAATCGTAAATCTTCATTCTGTTTTTGAAAAAAGTGTTTATAAAAACCCCGGCGACACCATGTATCGCCGGGGTAAATTTTAGTTCTTTCGAAACCTGCTTACGCTTCTGCTCCCTGAATAATCTGGGTTAAAACGTATGGCAGAATCCCGCCTGCGCGGTAGTAATCAATTTCGATCGGAGTATCAATCCGCAAGCGCACCGCGACTTCCTGACTGCTTCCATCCTTGCGATGGACAACCAATGTCACATCCTGACCTGGCTTGATACCATTACTTAATCCGGTCACATCGAAAGTTTCGGTTCCATCCAGTCTAAGCGTCTGGGCATTTACCCCATCCTTGAACTGCAATGGCAGAACGCCCATCCCCACCAGGTTGGAACGGTGGATACGCTCAAAACTCTGCGCAATCACCGCCTTCACTCCCAGTAAACGCGTCCCTTTCGCGGCCCAGTCACGACTCGATCCCGTTCCGTATTCCTGTCCGGCAATTACTACCAATGGCGTTTTCTCTGCCTGATACTTCATCGAAGCATCATAAATCGACAACTCTTCGCCACTTGGATAATGGCGCGTCACCCCACCTTCCACACCGGGGACCATCAGGTTTTTGATCCGCACGTTTGCAAAAGTTCCACGGGTCATCACGCGGTCATTTCCGCGACGGCTTCCATAACTATTGAAATCGTATGGTTCGACGCTGTGATCCATTAAATATTCCCCGGCTGGAGAACTTGGTTTGATGGCACCCGCAGGTGAAATGTGGTCCGTGGTCACAGAATCTGCGAAAATCCCTAACGGGCGTGCGCCTGCGATATTTTCAATATCCCCGGCTTCCATTTGGTAATCTTCAAAGAACGGAGGATGCTGGATATAAGTCGAACTTTCATCCCACTCGTACAGACTTCCGGTCGAAGCAGGAATTTCATTCCATTTAGGATTCTGGTCTGCAAAATCCGTATAAAATTTCCGGAAAACTTCCGGTTTCAACGAACTTTGCATCGCTTCCTGGATTTCTCTCAAGGTCGGCCAGATATCCCGCAGAAACACCGGCTTGCCATCGGAACCCAAACCTAAAGGTTCATTCGTCAAATCAATATCCACTTTACCCGCAATCGCAAATGCAACCACCAATGGAGGCGACATCAAAAAGTTTGCTTTTACATTTTGATGGATACGCGCTTCAAAGTTACGGTTTCCACTCAGTACGGAAGCCGAAATCAGGTCATGTTTAACGATCAACTCTTCCAGATTTGGATCCAGCGGGCCACTGTTTCCGATGCAAGTCGTACATCCGTACCCCACAATCTGGAATCCTAGCTGATCCAGGTATTGTTGCAGATCGGTCGTTTCCAGATAATCTTTCACCACTCGGGAACCGGGGGCCAAAGAAGTTTTCACCTTCGGATTTACTGTCAATCCACGTTCCACCGCTTTTTTCGCCAGCAGTGCCGCACCCAGCATCACGCTTGGGTTGGAAGTATTCGTACAACTTGTAATAGCAGCAATCAAGATACTGCCATGTCCAATGCTTGCTTCTCCTTCATGAAATGGACTGAAGGGAAAATCTTCCGGCTCATTCGGAGTAGGTCTGTTAATCACCATCTCCAGTTTTTCCATTGGTTCTCCAGGCGTAACCTCTGGCATTTCCGACTCTGGCGCGTGATGACCCGGTTCCCCTAATTCCACAGGGATCCGCTTTTCAATTTTCGCCACATCTTTCCCGTACCCGCCTTCTGCTACGGGTGCTGCAAACAGTTCACGAAAACGGTTTTTCAAGTCAGGCAGGTTAATGCGATCCTGAGGACGTTTCGGTCCCGCCACACTTGGTTGCACAATGCTCAGATCTAATTCCAGATCCACGGAATAATCAATTTCTCCTGCTTTTGGGATTCCGAAAAGGTTTTGCGCACGGAAGTAATTTTCAAATGTCGCACATTGTTCTTCGGTACGTCCGGTAGAACGGAGATAGTTGACCGATTCTTCGTCCACAGGGAAATACCCGATAGTCGCCCCATACTCCGGCGCCATATTTCCGATGGTTGCACGATCCGGCAACGGCAGTGTCTTTGCGCCTTCGCCGTAAAATTCAACAAATTTACCGACTACTTTCTGCTCCCGGAGCATTTGCGTAATATGCAACGCCAGGTCTGTAGCGGTCACCCCTTCACGAAGTTTTCCGGTCAAATGCACCCCCACCACTTCCGGCATCAGGAAATAAACGGGTTGCCCCAGCATCCCTGCTTCCGCTTCAATCCCCCCGACACCCCATCCGACAATCCCAAGACCGTTGATCATGGTCGTGTGCGAGTCCGTTCCCACCAAGGTATCCGGATAATAAACGTCTTCTCCCTGGGACTTCGTATTCAAAACCCCTTTTGCCAGGTATTCCAAATTCACCTGATGCACAATCCCGATACCGGGAGGCACCACAGAAAATGTATCAAATGCCTGTTGTCCCCATTTCAAAAACTGATACCGCTCCCGGTTACGTTTGAATTCCATATCCAGGTTCAATTGCAGCGCTTCCGCACTTCCTGCAAAGTCCACCTGCACCGAGTGATCCACCACCAGATCCACTGGCACCAACGGTTCAATAATCTCCGGGTTTTTCCCCATCTTACTCGCAGCATTTCGCATTGCAGCCAAATCCACCAGCAAAGGCACCCCAGTGAAGTCCTGTAACACAATCCGTGCTACCACAAACGGAATCTCTTCACTCGCTGGCGCTTTCGCATTCCAATTCGCCAACGCGCGCACGTTTTCTTCCGTTACTTTCTTCCCGTCACAATTCCGTAAAACAGACTCTAAAACAATCCGAAGGGAAACCGGCAAGCGCGAAATCTTCCCAATCCCACTCTCTTCCAACGCCGGAAGGGAATAATATACTCCCTCTTTTCCATCTCCTGTCTTAAATGTTCTTTTTGTATCCACGTCAATTTCTCCTCTGCTTATGTTGGTTCCAGCAGTTACCAGAAGTGTTGACTCTTTATCCCCTCAAATTCCTCATCAACCCATTTTCCCTCTGTCCCCTGCTGTTTATTCGTTATGACAAATTGTAGCCCGTTTTTTCTCTTTCACGCAAGAAACATCCTCAGGAATTTTGAATCATTTTAAATAAAAAGGAAAAATCACCCGACTCTGGGGGTACAGAATCTTCAAAACCCACGCTACAATGACAAACAAGGAGAGGTGGCGCCTCCTACAAACAGGAAAACCCCACACTCTCCTCTATTATATATACCCGGCTACCGCCGCGCCTACTTCAATTCCTGTAATTTGGCTTTAATCGCCGCAAAATCAGGCAATTTTTTCGGATCATCACTGAATTCGGAATATTGAACGATCCCATCGCG
>CAKUMP010000166.1 GCA_934667795.1 uncultured Chthoniobacterales bacterium
GGTTATCACGCGAGCGGTTGCCAGTTCTTTTAACGTACGTAAAACATTTTCGAGAGCATCGGGAGTATGCGCATAATCCACAAACACCTGGAAATTGCGTTTTCCCGGAACCATCTGTAAGCGCCCGGGCGCTTGTGGAGCGGTTTTCAACGCTTGCACAGCAGTGCGGATATCGATTCCCAGAACGGATGCCGCTGCAATGGCAGCCAATGCATTGTACAAATTAAATTTCCCGATCAAGGGGAGCCTCACCAAAAAGCTGCGTCCTCCTGCTTCCAATTTAAATCGCGCTCCCTGCAGGGTGCAGATATAATCACTGCCCCGAAAATCCATTCCTCGCCCCTGTCCATAGGTCAGCACCTTTACAGAAGAAACCAGATCTTTGCTCAGGATATTTCCATAAGTATCGTCTCCATTAATAACCGCCACCGCTTTTTTCTTTTGTTTGGAAAGATCACGGAACATCTGCGCTTTTACCTCAAAATAGCTTTCCATCGTGAGATGATAATCGAGATGGTCTTGTGTCAGATTCGTAAAAACAGCAACATCAAACTCGACCCCCTGAGTGCGTTTCTGCTTAATCGCATGCGACGAAACCTCCATGATGGCGCCTTTACATCCGGCAGCACGAATTTGATACAGCAAATGCTGGATATCCGCAGATTCCGGAGTCGTATGGATCGAAGGCAAAAGGCGATCCCCAATTTCGTATCGCACTGTCCCGATCAGCCCCGTGCGCAGAAGCGCCGTTTCACAAATGTGTTTTAATAAAAAACTTGTCGTCGTTTTACCATTGGTTCCTGTAATCCCCGTTATTTTGAGATGTCCGGACGGATAACCATACAACCCACGCGCGAGTTCTCCCATCGCCACCCTGCTGTCAGGAACAATCACCAAAGTTGCTTTTGGGTGCTTGTAAGGGCGTTGGGAGACCACCACCTCTGCTCCATTACTAATTGCCTGTTCAATGAAGTCATGCCCATCCACATGCTCTCCCTTCATTGCCACAAAAATGGCGCCAGGCCTTGCCATTCGGGAATCATACACAATTGTTTCTACCTCCCGTTTGACATCGCCATGAACCACAGGCAGTTCTAAAAATGCTAATATTTTCTCCAGTAACATAAGTGGTTCTTCAGTACGTTGTAAGTTGAGTTATTTTAGTACGATCCCGAGTTTCAGGAGTTTCTGCAGGTGGTTCCACTTGTGGTTCCAGACCTAAATAACGCGCCGCCTTTCCTGCAATTTCTGCAAAAATCGGTGCAGCCACGAGCCCCCCATAGTTCATTCCCGGTTCTGTGTTGGCATCATCCACCCTCACCAGCATCACAAACGCGGGGCGCTCCGCCGGCATGAACCCTAAAAAGGAAACGACATATTTGTTTTTTGCATATCCACGTCCATCATCTGCCAGTCGCTGCGCCGTCCCTGTTTTTCCCGCCACCGAAAACCCTTTGACCTGCGCCCTGCGCGCGGTCCCTTGATCCCCAACAACCGCAACCAATGCTTCCGTCACCACTCGCGCAGCATCACGAGAAATCACCCTCGTCTGCTTTTTGGCGTCAGGAAAAACGACACTCCCGTCATCTGTCACCACCGTATGCACCAAATGCGGCGAAACCAGCATTCCCCCATTCGCAATCACCGCCATTGCACGTACCAACTGCACCGAAGTCGCCGCAATTTCATGCCCCATCGGAATCCGCGTAATCGAAATTTTACTCCATTGCGGCAAAGGGTTCACTAACCCCCGAATCTCTCCAGGTAATTCAATTCCAGTTAAATGCCCAAACCCAAACCGATGCACATATTCATGCAGTTTCGCCTCCCCCATCTGCATTGCCAATTTAGCAGAACCTATATTACTCGATTTAACTAAAATATTCTTAACACTCAACCCGCCATACGGATGATGATCCTTGAGAGAAGTTCCTCCATAAAAATAGCGTCCATTTTCGCAATAGATAACCGTATCCTGATTTACCAGTCCTTCATTTAAAACGGCCCCTACTGTCACAATTTTGAAAATGGAGCCGGGCTCGGTCATGGTAATCACCGAGCGATTAATCATCCCGGGGGTATTTCCTGCCGGGATTGCATTGGGATTAAAAGACGGACGATTCGCCATCGCCAGGATTTCTCCCGTCTGTGGCTTCATCATCACGATGGATATCCCTTGCGGAGTATATTGTTCCACCGCTTTATCAATTTCCTGTTCCACGATCTGCTGTAACCCCATGTCGATCGTCAAACGCACATTGCTGCCATGCTGAGGCTGTTTTTCCTGTCCACGATACAGGAAAATTTCCCGTTGGCGCGCATCTCTTTCCGAATAGCGATAACCGTGATGCCCTTTCAGGACATTTTCCATGCTCTGCTCAATCCCCTGAACCCCCTTGAGTTCATCTTCATTTCCGTAATTCGTGTATCCCACCACATGACAGAGCATTTCATCGTTTGGATAAACCCGAAGAAAATGTTTTTCAAAGCTAATATGGTGCAGCCCATGCGTTTTTAAGTTTTCCTGCAGTTTATAGGCTTCGGTTTCAGGCAGTTTTTTTTCTAAAATTGTATAAGCGCGGTGTTTATTAGCCTGTATTTTTTCCAGAATTTCTTCTTTGGACATTGGGAGTGAGGTCGCCAGCACACTGGCGAGGAGTTCCGGGTTTTTAATTTCCCGCGCATTCATCGCCACCCGGCTGACAGGGAAACTGACGGCCAGCACCTCTCCACGAACATCCTGGATCTGCCCACGTCGAGCAGGGATCGTACGTCGCGTCACATGTTGTTTCGCCGCTTTTCCTGAATAATAATCATGCTTGTAAAGCTGCAAGTGCACAATACGCCAAGAAAGAATACTGAACACAAACGTGCCCAGTATTCCACAAATCAAAATGCGCTTTTGTATTTTGCCAGTCATTAAAAACCAAATGTTGCGGATACCGCATGAAAGTCATCCTGTGGAGACCCGCCACTTCTGACAGGCACCCTTACAAGCCTTTCATCCAAAATAGGTTGCATCGTAATAAACCCTGATGCCAATTGTTTTTCCAATGCAGCACGGGAACTTAACTGATTAATCTGCGCTTGTAAAACGACAGATTCTTCCCGCAGTTGTTTCAGCTCATTTTCCACTTTCAGTTTTTGCCCGCCTACGGAGTGGATCACATTTTTGCCGTACACATACATAATTCCGGCAATGCATAAAAATGTAATAAACACTAAAACCGTCAGAACGGACGATAAACGCAATGGATTAGTTGTTTTATTTCGAGAATGATTCATCAGGATATCCTTTCCACGACCCGTAATTTTGCGCTACGAGCTCTTGGGTTATTTTTAATTTCTTCAACAGTTGGTAAAATCGGTTTACGGGTGATTTGTTTGCACCAGTAATGTGGGTTTTCGCGTGGAGCAGGCCAACTTGGGTCATCCAGTTCTTTTTTGGACCCTTCACGAAATGCCTGTTTCACCAATCTGTCTTCCAGAGAATGAAACGTAATCACGGCCATACGCCCCCCCACCTTCAGCAGCCCGGGGGCATCTTCCAGCATCTCGGCAATCGATTCCAGTTCCTGATTCACATACATCCGCAACGCCTGAAACGTCCGGGTTGCAGGATGAATTCGCCCCGTCCGTGGGAGTACCGATTCGATCACCGCAGCCAGTTCCAGCGTGGTTTCCAGATTTTTCTTTCCTCTTGCCTTTACAATTGCTTTTGCGATCCTGCGGCTGGCGCGCTCTTCTCCAAGTTCATAAATCAGGTTTGCCAGGTCTGTTTCTGCCAATGTATTCACAACCTCTGCGGCGGTCTGACCGCGTCCTCTGTCCATCCGCATATCCAGCTCCCCATCCTGCATAAAACTGAATCCACGTTCGGGGGCATCCAGATGCCAGGAAGAAACTCCCAGATCCGCAATAATCCCATCCACTTCAAATACCCCCATTTCCGCCAGCAAGACACGCATGTGGCGAAAATTCCCGGCAATCACACGAAAATTATCCTCCAGCCCCGCATCAATCACATGCCCCAACGCAAATTGCCGCGCATCTTCATCCTGATCAAACCCAATCACTTCCGCGCCTTCTTCAAGAAGTCCCACCGAGTGCCCCCCGCCTCCAAGTGTCGCATCCACGATCAATTTCCCCGGACCAGGTAAAACCGCGCGCACCAACTCCTCACGCATTACCGAAATATGACAAAATGATTCCATGCTCCAATCCTCCTGGATAAGTACCCCATTTGCTCCTCTGGCATTGTGTTTTGTTGTTCGCATTGTGATTCATGGAAACGATTCCAGTTTCCTGTTCTCGCTCCACCCCGTTTTCATTGTTCTTGTCTTTTTAGTTTTTCATCCAACTGCTTTTGCTACGTTTAAAATCGTCCACTGCATTTAAAGTTATTCAAAAAATTTCCTTTAAAAAATCTGTTTTAAAATCCAATTACATCTCCCACTTCTTCATACGCCACATCATCTTTTTTGTGTACCGCATCCCATTTCTCGCTGCCCCATATATCAAATCGGAACCTGCCCCCTACGAGCACCACATCCGTCTCCATTCCCACTACCTGGCGTTGTGCGTCCGCCACCAGCAGCCTCCCCTGTTTATCAATCGAAACCTCTTTCACCTGCGAATAATACAACCGCTCAAACGATTTTTTCTGAGCTGCCGATAAAGCCGGGCTGGCCGCAACCTCATCCCCTTTCCGGTTATATTCCTCCAATGGCATCACCATAATGCAGGTCTTCGAAGGATGCGGAACCATATACAACGTCTCACACCCTTCCACTCCACGCCACGACACAGGCACCGTCACACGATTCTTGTCGTCAATCGTATGGCGGTACTCTCCCAGAAAATGCCCGTTTTTTTGCGCGTTGCTCATTTGGTCAAGGTGATCAAGGGGTTTTTGAAAAGCGGCTCCCACTTTCCTCCACTTGGCCACATTTTTACCCCACTTCCCCCCACTTCGTCAACACTTTCATGCAAAATCCCCAATTTCGTCCCTCTTAAAATTAGAAGATTGACATCTTTTCCAGGATTTGTTGCGATACGCGCGTGAGAATTATCCTCCCTTTAATTATTGTGGCCTTTGCGGTAAGTTCCTGCACTACGCTGGAAAACCGCAGGGATTTATATAGTCCAAAAACTAACCCGAAAAAAACATCCCAAAGTGAACTGATTTTACCGGCCGATCTTTAATGAGGTCGCTTGCGTAAAATTTTACTTCATTTTGCCTGAGCTCCGGCTGGCGACTTTTACAGAAATTCTGTAAAAACCTCCTTCGGGGTTCTTGTTTTTTTATATATTTATATAGAAATATCAGAAAAAGGGGATCTGCTCTTGTTACGGATCCCTTTTTTCTTTTCTTTTTGTTTTGCGTTTTCCCGGCACCCAAATTCCGCGTATCAGGGTGTCATGGCTTTGTTGCGGGATTCCGCGTTCGCTTCGAAAGAGGGCAGTGGTGACC
>CAKUMP010000167.1 GCA_934667795.1 uncultured Chthoniobacterales bacterium
CTCCAAACCCACCCCAAATAGACACAGACTGGAACCATAACACAAACGTTCTTTAACGTCTTGTTCGAAAGATTCTTCATTCCTATCCTAAAAAAATCTGCGTTAATCTGCGTCAATCTGCGGATCCTTTCAGACTGAAATCTGCAGATCCTTTCTTCCTGTTTTTTATTCACATTTTTTTGATTCCTGAACAGACATTTAAGCGGTTAAACTGTTTTGGTTTGCCATTCGCTCATCGTGGTCAGAATCAAGACCCAGAATGCTTCCGCTGCCACAAACACAGGGATCTGTAGCCCGGCAGGCATGGAGTAAATCACACTTACGACCGGAAACCAGACCGCCCAGCAGGCAAAGATCACCGGAACGACATTCCGACTTATAAACCCTTTTTTCCTGACCGCCTGTAAAACGGCTTTCCCCTGGTAACCGGTGTCTTTCCAACGATAAAGAATCACCGAACAGGGAACCGCAAAAAAGGGCGTGAAGCCCAGCATGTCCACCCCCACCTTACAAAGCACCGTCCCAATATCCCCCTCATTTCCAAACAAAATCCCCTGCCCACGGTACAGCGTATCCACCATCATCCCCATTACCCCCCAAAATAAAATTCCAAAAATCAAATTCGTCCCGTTTTCTTTCCGCCATTGCCCTTTTTGAAACACTAGCCAACGGATCATTTCCGGTAATACCCCCGCCGCAATAGCAGTCGCTATAAAACTAAACCTGTACCCTCCCGCCTGCTTCCATCCCGCGACAATATCCAAATACCCTTTCACGCCCTCCTGCGTAAAATACAACACAATCACTCCCACCATCATCAACTGCAGCCCCAATCCAGGAAAAAAATTCTGCTTGGCCGCTCGCCACCCCATTGTCATCGGATTCTCTTGCACCAAGCCACTCTTTCCATTCTTTAACCATTTACAAGTAAAATTAAACAACAACTCGTCACTCCCAAGCAAATTGGCAAAAACTTGACCCATCCCCTGTAATGGTTTATATTATGCAAATGTTCTCTTCTCGCCAGATTATTTCATGTCTATCTTTTTTAATGATAAGTTTTTCAGGAGGATCTCTCACCGATGCCGCGCCTCAAGTTCTACTGGAAGATAATTTCGACTCCTACCCGACCGGGCCGCGTGCAACCTGGACAGAATATATGCCAGGATTTGGTACGCAACGTTGGATAATAGCTGGGTTGCCAAGCGCTGCCAGCATACCCGAAGCGCGTGTGATTGCGGATGCATCCGCGTTTGGCCGCACAGGAAAAGTGTTTGGCTATACGGAATCTGGCTATTCGATAGTTGGTGAAGACGAGATCGGACACTACCCCTATATTTACACCAATCTCCCTACAGCCTACTCTGGCACTGACTCCTGGAAGCTCAGTCTGGACTTTTATGCGGATCAGGTAAGCAGCACGGCGGGGTATTGGCTCACCGCTTTATATCCTAATAGTTCACGAGTGGGTGCCCAACGCCTTTTATCGGTTGATGTCCGTTACAATACCACGACAGAAACTACCCAGCTCCGGTTTCTTCATAAAGGTCTCCCTGGCGGAGAAGGTGCTACTGTTGTGACCGCGTTTGACATTGATCTGGACACCTGGCACCACATTGAAATTACAGGGAATAATGCCACCCAACAATTAACTCTCCATTTACAAGGACAAGACCCGGTCTCGGGGTATTATTTTAGCGATCAAAATATCATCAACACCATTGGGCTTGGTGATATTGCTTCTGCCTTTACGGCTCCATCATCCACTGTTTATCTGGATAATTTTAAACTGGAAACAATCCCGGAACCCACTGCCATCGCGCTGCTGGGACTCAGCGCCCTTTGTCTCGCTCGCCGCAGAAAATAAATTTCTATCAGAAGGTTTCACGCAAAGGACACAAAGTTCGCAAAGAGAGATAAGGCATAGATAGTTTAAGATGGAAAAATTTTAAAAACATTCTGTGCATTCTGTGTGTTCTGTGGTTAAAACAGGACCGTGTATTCCGTGGTTAAAAAGAGTTCCTACATTCTGTGGTTAAGTAGATTTTCTGTGGTTGTTTATTTTCTGTTTTCCCCCGTGTTTGCGCAAATGAATGCGCGTTCTATCGGTGGCCTGGAAGAAATCTCCCAAAATGCACTCTCCGACCAGTCATTTGTCATGATGGCACAAATGGCCTTAAAAGTGCGTCCGCAGGACTGGAAACATGCAGAGACGGACAATTTTATCTACCACTATTTCAACAGTTCTATCGCCACACCTGTTGCGGTCGAAGCGGAGTTTTATTATCGGGTCATTTCCAAGGACCTGCAGCGTGACAACTCCGCCTGGCAGCGGAAAGCACATATCTTTATTTTTGATACTCCGGCGGACTGGAAACAATTTCAGTCCGGAGCCCGGCTCGACCCCTGGACGGGTGGCATTCATATTCCCGGAAACCTCTTTATCCTGCGTGATAAACGCTACCGCTATAAAGGCAACCTGCTGGGACATGAAATTGCACATCTGGTCATCGATCGATTTTTTGGATCCAATGTCCCTCTATGGCTCAATGAAGGTTATGCGGAATATATCGCATCCATTGCCTACGCCAGTTTTGTTCGTGCGCGCGGTTATACCAATAAACCGACCTCCGCACCGATTGATCCCAAATACTATATCCCTTTGTCCCAATTACTTTCCCTTGCCAGCTATCCGGAAACTCCGGAACAGATTGCGACGTTTTATGACCAATCCCATAAATTAGTTCGTTTTCTTATCTCCAAAAATTAATTATCTTTTCTCACCCACATGGACATGCTGTCAAATGGTGCCCTTTTCAACCAGGCCCTGCTCCAGTCCTATGGTTCCAGAATCCCCAATATCACCGCTCTCGAAAAAGAATTTCAACCGTATGCAGAACAATCCTTTTCTCCCAATGCTCCCTGAAATATGTTAATTTCCTTTTTGTGATGCATTTCGCAAAAACCAACACAACTTCAACACAATAATGTGCTTTCGATTTAAAAACATTCTTTCTTATGTTACCTTTTTAAGCCTTTTTCTTGCAGGGTTTTCGATGTTCACCGTGGATCTGTTGCTGGCATCTGACGAGGACGAAATATCCGAGGCACCGGATCGCAACATTCCGCTTGAGGAGCAAGAATGGAACCCTGACTGGAACGCATCGCTTAGTCCTTATGGGCGGATGGCATTAGCGATTCGTGAAAACCGCTGGATGCACGCAGAGACCGAACATTATGTTTTACATTTTCGAAGAAAAACGGAAGCCCGGAAGGTCGCACGCGAACTGGAATTTAACTTCTGGCACATTGCGACGACCTTGAATGCAAAACCGGATCAATATTCCGGTAAAGGACATGCCTTTATTTTCGAAGATGCGGATGACTGGAAAGTTTTTTTAGAAAAATCGCAACTCCCGCCCTGGAGTGACAGCCTGGCGATTGGAGATGATTTGTATTTAAACGTGCGTCATACCGCTAAGGTGCGACGTTTCAATTCCGGGACGCTTGCCCATGAGGCTTCCCATGCGGTGGTTGCCCGACTTTACCCTAACCAAACTTGGCCTCTCTGGCTTAATGAAGGATTCGCGGAATTTATGGGTGCTGATAGCGTCGCGGCACGCAGACACCGCACGACCAAAAGCCAGTTGAGTAAACTCGATTTCGCCACGCTTTCACTGGAAGAAATCACTTCCATTTTAACGTATCCTGAAGATCAGGAACTGCTGGCACGCTTTTATCAGTCGTCTGACCGGTTGATCCGCTTTCTCATGATCGAATTACCTCCTGAAAATTTCCCACTCTTTGTAGATGCGATCCTGAATGGAACGGCCTTTGAAGAAGCGATTCTTTCGGTTTACGGAGAAAATTATACGGATTTTGAAAAGTTTCGGGATGACTTCAACAAGTTTTAGCTTCATGTTATTGGGATATGCCGCCACGTTCCAAAAAAACCTCTGAAAAAGCACCTACGAAGTCTTCTTCTATTGTCGCAGTATTAGGAAATGATACCGCCGCGATCGCGAATGCCGCCAAGGAACTCGCCATCAAAATGACCCCTGAAGACAGTGGCGATTTTGGGTCAGATACGATTAACGGCCAGGCCGAAAACGTGGACCATGCAGTTAAAATCCTCGCCGCAACTTGTGATGCCCTCCGCACGCTTCCGTTCTTTGGCGGAAAACTGGTCTGGCTGAAAGGCGCATCCTTCCTCGGTGATTCTGTCCAGGGGCGCTCCGAATCAGTTCTCAGTGGCGTCCAGCAGTTAACCGATATCCTGAAACAGGGACTCCCCGAAAATATCCAGTTTCTTATCTCCTGCACCGAAATTGATAAACGTCGCTCGTTTTATAAGTACCTCAACTCCGTTGCGGAGGTTCATTTATTTGAACAGATTGATGTCTCGAAATCCGGCTGGGAAGAAGCGGTGGCACGCCTCACACGGGAAATGGCCGGCAAACTGAACCTGAAACTCTCTCCAGAAGCTCTGGAGCTTTTTGTCCTGTTGGTAGGTACCGATTCACACCAGATCCAGTCAGAAATTGAAAAACTGGATTTATTCCTCGGAACCGAACGCCGTATTGCCACACCTGATGATGTGAAATTACTCGTGCCTGACTCCAAAGCCGGGGTGATCTGGGAACTGGGCAATGCCATTCAATCAAAAAATACCAGTCTCGCACTGCGTCTGGTCGATACGTTTCTCAGCCGAGGCGATTCCGCACTCAGCCTCCTGTTCGCTTCGATCGTTCCAACCGTCCGCAATTTACTCTGCGTTAAAGATCTTATTGTTCGCTATAATCTGCGTCCACCTTCTCAGCCCTACTATTTTACCGGAACGCTGGCAAACCTCCCGCCAGACGCAATCCAGCACCTCCCAAAAAAGAAAGATGGTACCCCCAATACCTACGGACTCGCTATCGCTGCAACCCACGCCCACCGTTTTACCCTCCCAAAACTCATTGATTCCCTCCACGCTTGCCTCATCGCGAATTCCCAACTCGTGACTTCCCTCCTCGAACATAAATTGATCCTCCAGCAACTTATTTTGAAAATTACACGCTGAATTCCCCCTCCACTTCCCCTCGCCCCTGGTATCAAACAAACTTATTCTGGGTATTTTACCCTGAAAACGGGGTTAATATTAAAAAAATTAACTTTTTCTAAAAAAACTCTTGCATTCTGACCAGAATAAGTTCATATTAAAAGCGTTCTGGGGGGAACAGCAGCCTTTCGCAGCCAATCGGTCGCGGGAGGCTGCATTTTTTTTGTGAACCACAAAAAAAATACAAAACCACAGAAACCACAGAGGGACCTGGTCTTGTTTTAACCACAGAATGGCGAAAACGCCATTCTGTGGTTAAAACAAGACCTCTGTGGTCCAGCCGTGTATTCTGGGGTTACATTACCAGATGGGCATAGCGTTTGCGGTAGGCGTGGGGGGTGAGGC
>CAKUMP010000168.1 GCA_934667795.1 uncultured Chthoniobacterales bacterium
CGCCTACCCTCTGCTATCAAACCCCCGACCCCGCATGTGATCTGGATATCGTCCCCAACACCCCCCGTTCTTTCCCTCTCCAGACCATCCTCTCCAACTCCTTCGGCTTCGGTGGCATCAACTCTTCTCTCGTCCTGAAAAAAATAACTTAGGAATTCTGCCATGTCAGAACATCTTAACATTATACCATCTATTTATATTCAACCTTCATTAATAAAGGGAAAATTTTTGTTTTTTTGAAAAAAAGTTATTATCGCATCCAGAGTACCCTCAGCTTTACAAAATGGAATCGACGAAAGGGTTGCATCATTTTCATAAGCCTGTTGTGTCACCTCCCATGCCTCCTGAAATGATGACAACCCGATACAATCCACACATCGACTTTCATACTTCTCAATAAATTCTGCCAAAAAATTAGAATCAATGTCCAACGATTGCCGTTCTGTCCCTAAATGGATATTCAAAACTCTGGCGCCTTTGAAAACTAATGCATTTTTTAACGCTTCATGTGCGACCACCGCCTTGAACACTTCGCCTACCAGATCATTTTTCCATTTTTCAGATTGAACTTTATTCACATTACGGCACGCATACCTTCCAGTTTGAATTCACACTCGGATAAATAAATCCAGGCAACAACGCTATATTATCTGTCTCTGCGCACTTCACCTGTGCTTTTATTGTATCCAATCTGTTTTGAAGTTGCTCAGAATCAATTTTCACTTGTAATTGCTCAGTCATTGCTCCAACTCGTCGATCCAGTTCCGGACGATTAATTTTCACTAAATAATCAGCCACACGTTTCTGATTCCAATATTTTGTCCCCCTTTCCCATGCTTCGAAGACTACACTTTCCCCCCCACAATGTAGCGGATATCCAAGTGTATCTAAAAGCGTTTGTTCCATGGTCGTCATACGCAACATGATTCTTGGAGCAATTATTCGCGTTTGAATTCCTGGAATAACCGCAATATTTCGTTTGGTAACATAACAGGATACACCTTCAAATCGAAACGCTTCCCTGCCTAAAGGATTACGAGGTGGCAAAGTTTCATTTCTTTTCTCCTCTTCTTTCGTGGAAGTGTATGCCTGAGGCAATGGGGATTTATCCAAATAAGCAATATGAAAAAACGGTGCACTCTGAGTCGTCAGACCAAGATGCCCCAACACTCCAAAATAACAAAGAACCCCTTGAGGAAGATACGCCTGAAGTACTTCAAGTGGATCAATCATTTCTCCCTCTCTGGCTTCCATATCTACAAGAAAAAATTCTGCCAGCGAAGAGGTTGAACTCCCAGCATCTACTTTAATCGGATGAAGCCATCCCATTTCCTGAAATCGATGAAGTACTTCTGTTGCTATATAAAATGTACTCATTACCAATTCCTTCTTGTTCTCCTTGATAACGGACATAATCACTTTTTTCAGATTATGCCGAGTCCAACATCGCACTGTTGGATACTGCATCGAAGCTTCCAGTACCTTTTCCCGAAACTACCCTCTGCTTATCTTCAAGCAAAGGTCACTCAAAAATTTTTTGCAAACATGGCTTTGTGTGAAACAAACACTTCCTTCTGCCGACGGGGACGTCGGCGCTTACACTTCCACATCACCGCTTTCCGAGTTTTTTCCTCACTAATTTGGTAACTTCCTGCATTTCAGGGATTTTCACTAATTCTGCCGTGACAAAAAAACCTGCTGCGGCAACTCCGATGACACTAAACAACCGTATTACCGATTCCACAAATCCCATTTGCTCCCAGCCCGATAAAAGATACATTTTCCCAAACAGACAAACTCCCAGCAGCACCCCACTACTCAAGGCCATTTTCAGCATCCCTTTCCACAGCATGTTCGTTTCCAGCCCCCCGGCTGCACGCCGCATTAACTCATATAAAATGACAAAATTGATCACCGCAACAATCCCGGTCGATAATGCCAGTCCACGATGCCCCAACCCGAGGTGAAACGTAAAAAACCAGTTCGCCAACAGGTTGATTCCAATCGCGACAAAACTGATCATCATCGGCGTTTTTCTTCGATCCAGTGCATAAAATGCCGGGATTAATACTTTTAACCCACTATATGCCACCAGCCCCAATGCATAAAACTGCAACGCCTGGGCGGTCATCAGTGTCATGTTCCGGTTAAATGCACCGCGTTCATAAATGACACTGATAATAGGGTCTGCTAAAACTGCCAGCCCGACCGCTGCGGGGATAGTCAGTAGAAATGCCAATCGTATTCCACTTGCCAGGATTGAGCGAAATTCTTCCGGTTTGCCAGCTGCAACACTTTTGGAAATCATCGGCAAGGTGACAGTTGCTATTGCCACCCCAAAAATCCCCAGAGGTAATTGCATCAGACGAAATGCAATTTGCAGCCAACTGATTGCTCCTTCCTGTAAATGGGAGGCAAACATCTGATTTACGACCACGTTCACCTGCACCGCACTGGCAGCCACCACCGCCGGTCCCATCAGACGCAAAACTTGTTTCACCCCCTCGTCATTCCATTGAAAATCCGGACGATACCGAAACCCCACTTTCCACAACGAAGGAAACTGGACAACCAGTTGCAAAAATCCCCCAATCAAGGTCCCAATCGCCAGCCCAATCGTCGCCCGCTGGCCAAATTCAGGGTCAATCCACCACCCAAATAAGGCCCCACCAATAATAGAACCTAAATTAAAAAAACTGGATGCCATCGCCGGCATCCCGAATACATGCTTGGCATTCAACATTCCCATCACCAATGCCGCCAGGGACACTAATAAAATAAATGGATACATGATCCGTGCCAGCAAGACGGTCATAGCCGCTTTTTCCGCATCAAATCCCGGTGCAAAAAACCAGATGATCCACGGAGCCGCCAGAATCCCGATCACCGTAACGATACTCATGAAAACGGCTGTCAATGTCGCCACTTTACACCCCAACCGCCAGGCAGATTCATCGCCTTCTTTTTCAATTTTTTTGGAAAAAACGGTGACAAAGGCCATCGACAGCGCTCCTTCGGCAAATAAGTCGCGCAATAGATTGGGTGTCCGAAATGCCACAAGGAAAACATCCAGGCTTCTTCCTGCGCCAAACAGCGAAGCAAACACGGCTTCTCTTAGCAGCCCCAAAATCCGGCTGCACAATACCGCAATCCCCACGATTCCCGCCGCGCGTGTACTTTTAGCTCTGGTTTGATTTTCCGACATATTAAAAACGCGTTCGCTTTCCTGCTGCCCGGCGTAACCGATCATTAATTGCCCGCCCTAATCCGGTTTCCGGCAATAATTCCGCAACGATGACTTTCACTCCACTATGATCCAGTTCCCGCAGCCCCGTAAACAGTCTTTTTGCGGCCTCTACCAGTTCTTCCTCCCGGCTCAAACAAAATTCTTTTCCGAATATTTCCCGATCCTCCGGCGCTCCCCAGCTCAATAACCCCGCTTGCGAAAGATCAATCCCTTCCGGCCCCTTTTCCCCTGCAACTCTTAAAACTACTTCTACCCCCGGCGCATAATGCGACTCCATTTGCCCCGGCGCTTCCATGTATCCGGCTTCGTCCCCCCCACGCACGGAAATTACTTTTCCAAATGCCGCCAACATTTCTTCTGTCACCGGTCCCTGGCGCAGAACATAAAGGGTCTCGCCTTCCACTCGAACAATGGTCGATTCCACTCCATGCGACGTTTCGCCTCCCTCCAGAATCAACGGCACCTTCCCACCCAGTTCTTCCAGAACATGCTCCGCTTTAGTCGGGCTAATCCGTCCAAACCGGTTCGCGCTCGGCGCAGCCAGCGCAAATCCACTTTTCTCCCCCACTGCCCGCATCAACGGATGCGCACTCATCCTAACCGCCACTGTTTCCAATCCTGCCGTGACTAAATCCACAACTCCGTCGGAGCTATCCTTTCCTTCGCCCTTACGACGCGGAAAAACCAGCGTCAATGCGCCAGGCCAGAATTTTTTCATCAATAAATCTTCTACCGCACGATTCTCATCCACACGGCGCACAATTCTTTCCAGCATCTGACGATTTGTGATATGCACAATCAGAGGATCAAATTCCGGACGTTCTTTAATGGAAAAAACTCTGGCGACCGCTTCTGCATCTGCTGCATTTGCTGCCAGACCGTACACCGTTTCTGTAGGCAAAGCGACCGGCCAGCCGGACGCCAACACCTTTACGGCTTCTTCGACCCCGAATTCTCCCGATACCACACGTGTTTCCATCAGTCTGGAAATTCCATATTCAAGACTTTTCGTGTCTGTTCTTCCCGGAATTCTTTCCAACGCACTTCCAGGTAGCGGTCATTTAAAGCCAGAATAGAAACGGCGCTCAATGCGGCATTTTTCACCCCGGCTTCTCCCCAGGCCAACACACCGCTTTCTCCCAGCACGGAACTCCATTCTTCCAATGCTTTCAAGCGACCCTCCTGGTCCTCTCCTCCCAAGGGAACCACCAGCAATGGAACACGCACTTTTTCCTCCAGTGCCTTCGCCCCCTTTGTTCCGGTATTTACTAATAAAATCACCACCCCCATATCCTCTTCCACCCCTTCCAAGGACGAAAGAATGTCCAAAATCTTTTCCCCTCGCATCACTTCCCGATCCACGCCAAAAAATTCCAGCCCTTCCCCACACAACTCCACCCACTTCTCCTCCACCGATCCTATCACTAATAACATCACCGAATTTTTCTTCACCTGCTTACATCACCAGATATCCCCCCCTTCAGTCCAGCCAGAATCTCCCCCATTTACACAAATTTCCTATTTTCTTTCCTGATTTCCTTGCTTTCTTTCCAAAAATATGGATTACTTACCGTTCTCATTGATCAAATGAGCATGGGGACAGGTGACAGAGTGGTCGATTGTGCTCGCCTGGAAAGCGGGTGTACCGCAAGGTACCGCGGGTTCGAATCCCGCCCTGTCCGCCATCTTTTTTCATAACGAAAAAATCTCCTCCCCCAGCTTGCCCTATTTACAAGCGCGCTCATCTTAAAGAAGATAAGTCAGGATTCTTTCTTTTTTGGAAAAGAAAAGAAAGGATAAGCTGTTATCTTTTCTTTTCGTTATAATTTCCAGCAACAGATCTTCTTAACAAGCGATATCTCGCTCAATCCAAAGCGGCGGGAACTGCCGCACTCCAAATTTTTGCAATTAAACCGCTTGAAACAAATCCATTCGTGCGGCTTTTTTGTCCAAAGTGAGTGTTCGTGAACATCCAAGTTTGCAATTAATTGAAGCAAGATAAGCATCCGAAAAATCAATATTGCCGTTACGGTAATAATTGAGCGCCTCCCATGCTTCATTCAAATATTGAATTTCAAACTCTTTGATCCGGAAAAGCATTTCTATCGCATGTGCGATATCTTTCCTTTCATACTTATAGGCACTCTCAAGAACCCACACGGTTTCAACC
>CAKUMP010000169.1 GCA_934667795.1 uncultured Chthoniobacterales bacterium
CTTTGGGAGTTTCCGCTTTGGGAGTTTCCGCTTTGGGAGTTTCCGCTTTGGGAGTTTCCGCTTTGGGAGTTTCCGCTAACTCATTCGGAGCAGGCTGTGGGGAGGAGGATTCGGGGGGATTGGAGGAGGGAGTGGAGAAAAAATTGCGAGCGATGGCAGAGAAATCGAGGTTTCCCCAATTGGAAGCCTGGCCGGCGAGGAGGATTCCTGTGGTGGTGCTCGTATTGGGGAGGTCGAGATTGTGTTGCGAGGCCATTTGGATCGCAAAGTGAAGATCTTTCAGCATATTATTCAGGCTGAAATGGGGAGAGTAATCGGCATCACGAATCCCCGGGATTTTCATATCGAGGAGTTTGGAGTGGACCGCATTGGGGGTGATTGCTTTTGCAAAATCGTCGGGAGAGACACCGAAGCGTGCTGCAATAGCCAGTGATTCGCTGAGGGATTGGACCGTGTTGGCGATAAGCATGTTGGCCGCGATTTTGAAAGCGGAGGCTTGTCCGACCTTGCCGATGGGAATAATGGAAGTAGAAGAAATTTCCAATAAGGGTTTTACGGATTTGAGGGAATCTTCATTTTCTCCGATATAATAAACGAGGGCAGCCTGTTCTGCTGCACTTTTGCTGCCGGTAAAGGGGGCGTCGAGAAATTGTGCGCCTGTAGAACGGACTTTTTCATAAGCGGCCAGGGTGTGTTCCGGGGAAATGGTCGCATGATTCAGAATCACATGCGAAGAGGTCAGGGCAGGAAGCATGGATTCCAGGACCTGGTCGAGTGCTTTATGATCGGAAACAAAAATCTGAATAAACTTTGCCGCTTCTGCAATTTCTTTTGGAGAGCCAACGAAATTGGGTTCGGGTTTGGGAGTTCTGTTCCAGACATAAAGTTGATACCCTGCATTGCGAATTTGTTGGGCAACGCGAGAACCAATAATCCCGAGCCCGATCAAACCAGATTTTTTACGTAACCGGAAAACCATAATGCGTTTATTTGTCGCATTCTAAACGAGATATGTCAACGAACACGATAAAGAAGAGGGGGATTGCAGGTTTTTTGAGCAAAAAAAACGGGCTGGAAAAGATTCCAGCCCGTGGATAAAGTGTTGCTTTTGGTATAAATTACTGCCCTGCAGGAGCCGTAGGCAGTGGTGGAAGATTGATTTTGGTATCAGAAGTCGTACGTAATTTAGTAAAGACTTCACTTACCGCCTGCTGCTTGCGCTGCATCGTAAGACCTTCGATCAGGTCTGCCTTTACTTTATCAAAATCGACTTTCCCTGCTTCTTTTTTATCTGTCACCTTAATCACATGGTAACCGAACTGGGATTTCACCGGACTGGTGATGGAATTGACTTCAGCAGCGAAGGCGGCTTCTGCGAATTCCGGCACCATGCGGTCTTTTGCGAAGAAATCCAGATCCCCTCCATTTTCTTTGGAACCGGGATCTTCTGAAAATTCTTTAGCTAAAGCAGCAAAATCTTCTCCACCTTTTGCACGGGTTTCAATGGATTTTGCCAGTTTTTCTTTTTCAGTAAGCTGTTCCGCCGTCAAATCTTCCGGTGTCATGATCAGAATATGGCTGGCACGTACCATTTCTGGCTCTTCAAAGTTTTCCGGGTTTTCGTCGTAAAACTTTTTGGCATCTGCTTCGGTAGCGGATTGAACATCTTTAATTTGTTGATCCAGCCATTTTTCGGATTTAAGACCTTTTCTGATATTTTCGCGTAACTGGGCTTCGGTCAAATTTCCTTTTTGGAGTTCTGCGGCAAACTGTTCGGGTGTTTCGAACTGTTCTTTGATCTTGCCAATTTCCTCATTGATTTCCGCATCTCCAACCATGACGGATTCCGCTTTTTCTTCTACCAGTGACTGTGTGATGACACCATTCAGGATCTGGTGATACCCCATGAGGAGGGCATCGGGAGGAAGCTGATCAATAGTCATGCCCTGGCGAGCCAGGAGTTCATTGATTCGCTGATCCAACTCCGCTTTGGTAATGGATTTCCCATTCACCACGGCAACCGGATCTTTGATTTCCAGTGGAGCATCGGCAGTGGCGGAGGCATCCGCTGCAGGAGCAGCAGGTGTAGCTGGAGCAGTATCTTGCGCCTGAATATTTTGCATTCCCATAACAGGAAGCGAAAGGAGGGCAACTGTAGAAAAAATAGCTTTACGATTCATGAATATCACACCTTTCGCAGAAGTTGCAGAAGGTTTCCAGCAGAATCTTAACTTTTTTTGTAAAAAAATTTGTCTCGTCATTTGGTTTGGTGGGTGTTAGGATAAAAAAGATGATACAGCGAGACTACCTTATTATTGGTGGCGGGGTGACTGGGGCGAGTGTATGTCAAGCGATACGGGAGCATGATAAAAAGGGGAGTGTGACCTTAATAGGCAACGAGTTACAGGTTCCTTATGACCGATCGATTTTGGCAACTAAAGTAATTCAAGCGAAGAAAGTGGATCCTGACGGGTTCGCGTTTTTGCCGGAAAAATGGTATGCAGATCATAAAATTGAATTACGACTGGGCACGATCGTTACGCATTTTAATATTGAACGCCGTTTAGCGGTATTGATGACCGGGCAAACGATTGAATTCAAGAAGGCGTGTCTGGCGACAGGGAGTCGTCCGAGGAAGCCGAAGATTGCGGGGATTAACCTGGGGAATATTTTTCAATTGCGGACGATGCGGGATGCGTTAGCGATCCGGGAGATGTTGGAGGTGGAGAACAAGATCATGTTATTGGGAGGTGGGATAGTGGCTGCAGAGATTGCGGGGGCATTGGTGGGACGTGGGTGTGAGGTGAACTGGATGTGTCGGGATAAAATGTTGTGGATGAACCGTGTTGAGCATGGGGTATCGGAGTGGTTGACTGAGAAATTTCGGGATGCCGGGATAAAAATGTTGATGCAGGAATCGGTAAATGGGTTTGAAGGGAAGACGATTTTACGGAATATCCAGACCAAGAGCGGGCAAAGGATTCCTGCGAAAGTGGCGATTCTGGCATTGGGGACGGATTTGAATCTGGGGATGATCCAGAACACGCCGCTGGCGAGTCCAAATGGGACACCCGTGGGGGCACATATGGAAACAGATGAGAAAGGGATTTATGCGGCGGGAGATATCGCATTGTACCCGGACACCATCATGGGGGGAGTGCGACGGAGTCCGTATCCGGGAAACGGGATTGAAATGGGTGCCCTTGCCGGAGCAAACATGACGGGGAAAAAGCGTCAGAAAATAGAAATGGTTCCGCATTTTTCCGGAGAGTTTCTGGGGATGCGATTTGATTTCCTGGGGGATTTTTCATTGCCACCCGGGAGATTTGAGCGGGTTGGAGATTTAGAGTAGGAAAAGTTTGTGGATCACTATTACCAGGGAGATCGTTTGAGCGGGGTATTTTTAGTAAATGCGAAATTGGCAGATGTGGAAAAAGCGAAAGAAGAGTTTTTGCATTCTACAAAATCTCGATAATCTGGAAAATCGCGCTGGTTTGTGTGCTCATGAGGCGTTATGAGTAGGGAACTATGATCGCATTAGCGCAGGACAACGAATTTGTGAAATCGGTTGAGGTATTATTTTCCTCAACCGGTGATATGTCGCATGCGAAGAACTTTGAATACCGGCAGGAGCAGCAGCGGCTGGCGGTTGAAATTGCGGAAGCGCTGACAGAAAAACGTTCTTTGATTGCAGAAGCCGGAACGGGGGTCGGGAAATCACTTGCGTATTTATTTCCGGCGATCATGTATGCGAAAGCAAACAAGAAAAAGGCGGTTATTTCGACGCACACCATTAATTTGCAAGAGCAATTAATGTATAAAGATTTGCCTATCATACAGAAATTGTTTCCGGAGACATTTGAAGCGGTTTTATTAAAGGGGAGGCAGAACTATTTATGTCCGAACCGTCTGGCGCGTGCTCTGGAAAGTTCGAAAGAGCTGTTTACCAGTCCGGAATTTCAGGAATTGCAACGGATTTACGAATGGAGTCAGAAGACAGAAGAAGGTTCAATCAGTGAATTTGATATTTTACCAGACTCGCAGGTCTGGAGTCTGGTTTGCAGTGAACCGCATATTTGTACGGCGCGGTTATGTCCTCCGGAGTCCGGCTGTTTTTATCAGGACATGAGAAGAAAGGTCGCTAATGCGGATGTGATCGTCACCAATCACACCTTGTTTTTCTTGTTGTTATCGGGAGCGGATATTGAAGAGGAAATGGCATCGGGGTATTTATTTGCCAATGACTTTGCGATTCTGGATGAAGCGCACACGGTGGAGGGCGTTGCATCGCGGCAGATCGGGGTAAGTGTTTCGCAGTATGGATTGCGGTATGTGTTGAGTCGGCTATATAATGCGAAGACCGGGAAAGGTTTGCTGGTGATGGCGCGGAATGCAAAAGGGACGGAAGTTTGTTTGAAAGCGCAGGATCAGGCGGATGATTTCTTTATGGCGGTGGAAATGGCATGCGGGTTTAACACAGAGCGAGAAATGCGCGTCCGTCATCCCGATATTGTCGAAGACAGTCTCTCCCGGATATTGTCTGAGTTATGGGAAATCATTCAGGATTGTGCTGCCGATCAGGAAGATGAAATGTATCGTTCGGAATTGAAAGAGATGGGGAGGCGGGTGAAAATGGCACGGGATGGTGTGCGGATGTTTTTGAAGCAGGAGGAAGAGGATTTTGTGTATTGGGTTGAGAAAACCGGGAAGCAAGGACAATATCTGACCTTGAATGCAGCGCCTGTAGATATCAGTGAATACATGAAGCGCTTATTATTTCGCGACGAGCAGACTTGTGTCATGACCAGTGCGACATTGTCGGTTGGGGATAGTGAACTGGGATATTTTCGGAATCGGATTGGAGCAGAGGAAGTGCCGGCGGTCCAGATCGGGAGTCCGTTTGATTACGAAGAGCAGATGAAACTGTATCTTGTACAAAAAATGCCTGACCCACGGGATGAAGGATACGAAGATGCTTTGATTGAATGGATCAAACATTTCACGAAAGAAAGTAGGGGGCGAGCCTTTGTATTATTTACCAGTTATAGGATAATGCATTCGGTTGCGGAGCGGATGGGGCAATTTTTTGAAAACGAAGGGATGGAGTTATTTTTACAAGGGGGAGGGATGTCCCGGCATAAACTGGTTGAAGGGTTTCGTAATTCCGGGAAAGGCGTTTTATTTGGAACGGATTCTTTTTGGGGCGGTGTAGATGTCCCCGGAGAAGCACTTTCCAATGTCATCATCACACGCTTGCCATTTGCCGTGCCGAACCATCCCATGATTCAGGCAAAAATGGAATATATTGAACAGAATGGCGGAAATTCTTTTCAGGATTATTCATTGCCTGAAGCCATTTTGAAATTTCGTCAGGGATTTGGACGATTGATTCGCACGCGACAGGAT
>CAKUMP010000170.1 GCA_934667795.1 uncultured Chthoniobacterales bacterium
GGTGGAGTCGATCCACTATCATTTTTTCAAAAAGAAATTATACTCGATTGTACTGGAAGTGCGTGGAGGAAGAGAAACAAAACAAATGTTGCAGACACTGCAGAGAGATTACGGGCAAGAAGACTGGATGCGTGATCGAGCGGTTCCGAATGTGGAAGTGAAACTGGAAAGCCGCGAATGGAGCGGTCAGGCCGTTTATGCTGTTTTTAAAAATGCATCCGACTTTGCAGGTGGCACTTTGATTCTTGTAGAAAAGAAGACCTGGGATTTGCTGGAAAAACCAAGACTTGAGCGTCAGGAACAATTGCGTGACGCCCTTTATCGGGACCCATGGCCGGAACCGGATGTTTTTTAAAAATCGAAAAATTAGCTATTAGTAAAATATGAAACCTGCGATCTCCGCCAAAAAAATGTTTAAATCCCTGAACAAGGAAGAATTTCTTGTCTGGCTGGAAGAGCGTGGAGAGAAGAAGTACCGGATGGATCAGGTGCTTCAGTGGGTTTATAAAAAACGGGTGAAGACATTTGATGAAATGTTGAATGTCTCCCAGAAATTACGTCAGGAATTGACCGAAGCTTTTGACCTGGATGGGCTGGAAACCGTGCGTTGTCTGGGAGCAAAAGATACGACACGGAAATATCTTTTCCGGTTACGGGATGGAAATTTGATCGAATCGGTTTTGATTCCTGCCTCGCAGTCGTTTGATGGGGAGCAGGCAGATCGGATGACGCTGTGTGTTTCTTCACAGGTGGGATGTGCGTATGGCTGTAAGTTCTGTGCGAGTGGATTGGATGGATGGTTGCGAAACCTGGAGGCGGGAGAGATTGTGGATCAGATTATGCGGGTGGAGCGAGAATCCGGGGAGGTGGTCAATAATATTGTGTTTATGGGAATGGGGGAGCCACTGGCAAATTTTGCCAATCTGCAACGTGCCATCGAAGTGATCAATGCGTTCTGGGGGCTGGAAATCGGGGCGCGACATATTACGGTTTCGACCAGTGGACTCGTTCCGCAGATCCGTTTACTCGCAGAACAGTCGTTGCAGGTACGTCTGGCAATTTCCTTGCATGGAATGACAAATGAAGTGCGTTCACAGATCATGCCGGTGAACCGGAAATACCCTATTGAAGAACTGTTTGACGCTTGTCATTACTTTTTATCAAAGAAGAAACAGAAAATTACTTTCGAGTACATTTTGATCAAAGGGGTTAATGATACGCTGGAGCAGGCGGAGTTGCTGGTGAAACAGATACGTCCGTTGAATGCAAAAATTAATGTGATCCCGTATAACACGGTGGAAGGTCTGAACTGGGAACGGCCATCGGTTGCGCAGCAAAACCGGTTTATGGAGGTGCTGAAACAAGGGGGCCTCGTTGCGACATTACGCAGAGAAAAAGGACACGACATTAACGCTGCCTGCGGCCAGTTACGGCGTCAGACACAGAGCAAAGAATTGGGAGTCACGTAGGGGCGCATTGCGTGCGCCCAAAAAAACGAATCCACGTTAAGCCCGGCCCTTGGGAGCGCCGACGTCCCCGTCGGCTAAAAGGACGAGTCTTACACGAAGGATTTCTGGATTAGCCGCTGAACTCGCGGAAAACCGCGGAAGTTTTTTATTATAAAATTTCTGCGTCTTTCCGCGTTCTTCCGCGGCTTATAACAGTCCTCCTGGGAGCGCCGATATCCCCGTCAGCCCACGTGCTGTTGGACCATTCATACGCGACCGCACCAATAGCATTTTACGCGGAATGGCGGTTTTTTCTCCATGCGGAGCGGTGGTGGATCACCCAATCCAGGAGCGCGCGTTCAAAGCCGATATCATAACCGGCTTTTTCGCTTTCCAGCCATTTATGTTTTAAAATTTCTTCTCGTTCGGCAATGAACTCTTTATAGAGCGCCGAGTTCTGGACAAAATCAGGAGAGGGGGTTGTCATGAGGCGGTAAGGGAGTGGGTTAAGGTTGTGGCAATTTGAGAAAAAATCTGAGCGGATTTGGAGTCCGGGAAAGTGATGCTGGCAGGCGTGCCTTCATCTCCTGCCTGACGGGTGGACATTTCGATGGGGATTTGTCCAAGAAGGGGAACCTGAAGGCGTTCCGCTTCTTTTGCCCCACCGCCTTCTCCAAAAATAGGATAGGACTTGCCGGTGTCAGGACAAATGAAAACACTCATGTTTTCAATGAGCCCAAGAACAGGCGTATTGACTTTTTCGAACATGGAAGCAGCCTTACGGGCATCAATCAATGCCACTTCCTGTGGGGTCGTAACAATGATCGCTCCGTCGAGAGCCACTGTCTGGACAATGGTAAGCTGGATATCTCCTGTACCTGGCGGGAGGTCGAGGATAAGGAAATCGAGGTTTCCCCATTCGACGCTGCGAAGAAATTGCTGGGTATAACGTGTGACCATCGGGCCGCGCAGTACCGCAGGGGCATTATCATCCAGAAGGAAACCCATGGACATAAGTTTCAATTTATGACGTTCAATCGGGATAATGCGGTTGTCAGATGTCGCGTAGGGGCGTTCAGAGGTTCCAAACATTACTCCGACACTGGGTCCGTAGAGGTCGCAGTCACAGAGTCCGACCTTATGTCCCATTTTTTGAAGAGAAACAGCGAGATTGGAGGCAACCGTAGATTTTCCTACACCGCCTTTTCCACTGGCAACCGCAAGGATATGCTTGATTCCGGTAATCCCCGTGGCGTGCTCATTGGGAGAGGCCGGACCGGCTGGCTGCTGCAAATCAATTTGAATGTGTGGAGAAAATCCCGGAAAAGTGGATTGAAGGACCGATGCAATTTCCTTTTTAATTTGAACAGGAATTTCCGGCTCGGTGGTGGAAATTTTCAACTGCACATGGATCTGGTTTTCTTCGCAATGGACTTTTTTGACCAGTCCGAAAGAAACGATATTTCGAGAAAATCCGGGATATTTGACCTTTCTCAGACAGTTTAAAATGGATTCTTCATCGGGGGGAGTAGTTGAGGACTTACTACGGAAAAAGCTCATAAAGCAAATGGGACTCCTGAGAAATGTTCAATATCGGTTTTAGTGGTAATCTATTTGTACCAAACGCTTTATGCAGAGGTAAGCTGCATTCGCGCATGGAATCATAAACTCTGAGGATATCTGTTTTTTTGGGAATGGGTTTTGTTAAGCGATATCCCCATTAAATACCCTATCGCCGATTTTCGCAGAGAGGTCAAGCTTCGTATATAGCGTGCTCAGGTTCGCTTCGAAAAAATCCGTAACTGACGAGATGTTTCTTCCATTTTTTCCAGACGTTCCAAAACTTTTTTCTGGTTTTCCAGTGTTTTTTGATTGGTTTCCAATAATACACGAAGTGCCTGTTCCATGGTTTGAACCTGAACGGTGGGAGCAATGGTGGGGGCCGGCGCATTATCCTGTGCGGTTGCTGCTCCTGTCCAGATCAGCATCCCTGCCATCATGATAGTTTTTGTAAATTTATAAACGTGCATGTTTATTTCCCTCCTCTGGATGCGTAAATGCGAGCCTGACGTAATTCTTCTTCTACTTTATCCAGCTTCTCGTTGATTTTGGCCTGATTGGCATCAATTTCCTGTTGCTGTTTTAAAATTTCCTGTACCAGTGCTTTTGCTTCAGGGGATAACTCAGTTCCTTGTGCAAAACTTCCTGTCACTCCTGCTCCCATGAACCCGGAAACCAGCAATATCATTTTTATCCTTTTGATTTTTTTTAACATGAAATTCCCCTTGTCCTTGTTAATGATCACCTTTTCTTATTTATACCATTTCGCCTGCAGACATCTCAATAAAAACCGCTTCTTTCTTCACTTTGCCACTTTTACTCCCGATTTAGCTCCGATTTTTATTCAACCGACGTGGTACTTTTCGTTCTTTATATGAAAACCCACAGTTTTATTAAAATAATGTGAAGCAAGAAGTGTTCCTGCTTGCGATAAATGCTGATTTCACGTAAAATCAGCGACAGTGGCGATATAAAAAAGCAAAAATTAATTTTTTCATCTTTTTTTTACACAGAACTTATTGAAGAAATCAGGAATTTGATATGGCAGGCGGAATGCAACAATCCATGAATGTATCGATGCAACAGGTGCTCGCACCGCAGTTGCAGCAAAGCCTTGCCATTCTGCAGGCGCCTATTCTGGAGTTACGGACGTTGATCCAGCAGGAACTGGAAGAAAATCCTGTTCTGGAAGAAGAAGATTTTGTGGAGGAGACAACGGAATCCCAGGAGGACGATAACTTCGAGGAAGAGTTCGAAATGCTTTCCAGACTGGATGAGGAATGGCGCGAGTATATGGCGCAAAGTAATTCCTACTCCTCTCGTGGCGAAGAGGAAGAAGAAAGACGTCAGCACTTTTTCGATTCCCTGGTGAACCCCGAAACGCTTCAACAACATTTGTTGACGCAATTACATTCGAGCGAACTTCCTCCTGACCGGTTTCGTATTGGGGAGCTATTGATCGGGAACATTGATGACAATGGATTCTTGCAAGCGACCCCTCAGGAAATTGCGGCGAATACAGGAATTGAACTGGAAGAGCTGGAAGTGGTTTTACCTGTTATTCAAGGGTTTCATCCGGTGGGTGTCGGAGCTATTGATCTTCGTGAATGCCTTCTGATTCAATTAAAACGTTTGGGCAAGGAGGGAACGCTGGAATGGAGAATGGTGGATCAACACCTTCAGGAAGTTGCAAAAAAACGTTTTCCAGAACTGGCTCGCAAGTTCGGAACAACCGTCGAACAAATCCAGCGCGCCGCAAATTTTATTTCAACCTTGAGCCCACGCCCTGGACAGATTTTCAGTTCCACCCCACAACAATATATCCTCCCGGATGTGCTGGTGGAAAAAATCGGGGACGAATACATGATCACGCTCAACGGCGAGCAAATCCCGCACCTCCGGATTTCCAATACCTACAAGGATTTGATCGCGACCCGTGATAACAAGGATGGCGTGCGCGATTATATCCGGGACAAAATCCGTTCCGGGAAATTTTTAATTAAAAGTATTCACCAGCGTCAGCAAACAATCTGGAATATCACGAATGAAATCGTCACGCGTCAGCATGACTTTTTGGAAAAAGGCCCCTCTGCGCTTCGCCCCATGACAATGTCCCAGGTTGCCGATGCGGTAGGGGTACACGAAACGACCGTCAGCCGTGCAATTTCCGGAAAATTCATAGCGACCCCGCAGGGAACCTATGAGATGAAGTATTTCTTTACGCCCGGTTACCAGACAGAATCCGGTGATATCCTGTCCAATACTTCTGTCAAAAATACCATTCTGGATCTGGTACGAAACGAAAACCCTAAATCCCCACTCAGCGATAAAGAAATCGTTGAAATCCTTTCCGAACAAGGGATCCCGATCGCACGCCGGACAGTCGCTAAATAC
>CAKUMP010000171.1 GCA_934667795.1 uncultured Chthoniobacterales bacterium
ATGAGGTCCGTAACGTAAGGGAGGGCTGACTGATAAACCTGCGCACCTCCGGAAATCACCAGTTCCGTTGCCCGGTGGCGCTGGGCGAGGGTAAGAGCTTCTGGAAGGGACGATGCCGTTAATGTCGGGATGGCAAAAGAAGCGGGCGCAGAACGGGTTAAAACAATGGGGGTTTGAGTGGTGAACCATCCTTGCATCTGATGGAAAGTGATGCGACCAATCAGCATGAATTTATGCTGCGTAAATGCCCGGAAATGACGGGTGTCCCGAGGGAGAGACCAGGGGATTTTCCCCTGGTCTGCAAGTGTGTAATCAGATCCCAAGGCGACAATGAGTGAGACTCGCACTGGGACGATCATATCTGAAATACGATGCGCTTTGTGAAATCAGGGATTTACAAAACGGCCATTGGTGGAAGGGTCGATGACCACAGCACCTGATGGATAGCCGCGTACGTCAATCAGGTTATAAGGACGGTAGGGGCTGTAAACGTACCCTTTTTGATTGGATTTACGTCCGTATGGGTAATCGGTTTCGGCCCGATAAGGGGTATTGGTTGTATTGGCTTTTTGGTTTTCCTGAACCAGAGCCCCAACTAATGCTCCTGTTGCAGCACCAATCCCGGCGCCTACCGCCGCACTGCGAACATCATTCCCAACAATTCCACCCACAATCGCTCCCCCACCTGCTCCATATGCAGCCCCCTGGCCAACTGGAGATTCACAAGAACTAAGAGCAAATGTCGCTGAAATTGCGGTTATTCCTAATGTAAAACGATTGAATATCTTCATACTCCTCAGTATAAGCAACTCCCATTCCCAAAAGCAATCAGAACCACAGAAAATAGTTAAAACGGGAGGAAGGATCTGAGGAGGGTTTGGCAGAGGATGGCGACTTTTTTTGCTTTTGAAATGCGATAGAAGTTCTGGAGGACGTGGAAAGAATCTTGTTCCATTTCGAGGAGAAGACGGAAATAGACGTTTTTCATGATTTCTGCGGGGGCGACGGACCGACGATCGCAGGCGGGGAGAAGGGTTTGACAGTTTTTATAATGTGCATGCGCTTTTTCTGCCATGTGGGTCATGAGACGAATGAAATCAGGGGATTCTTTGCCGGAGGCGATGGTTTCTTCAGTGACATTAAACCGACCCATTTCGTCCTGGGGAAGATAGATGCGCTTTTCGTTCGCATAATCTTTTCCAACATCACGGATGATATTGGTTACTTGAAGCGCGTAGCCAAGTTCGAGCGCGTATTTTTCGGTGTCAGGATTTTTGTATCCGAAAATTCTTACGATGACGAGCCCGACGGTGGAAGCGACTTTATAGCAATAGCTGAGCAGGTCCTGATAGGTGGAGATACGCGCGGGGGTGAGGTCGGACTCGACGCCATCGATAAGCTCCAGAAAGAGTCGGTGGGGGATATTGTAGGTGGCGGCGACTTGTAGAAGTGCGGTAGGAAGTGCAGGATCCTGAGGCGTAGGGGACTGAATCCAGGTTTTCCATTCGTCGAGACGAGCCTGTTTTTCAGCAATGGGCATGTCCGGGTCGTCGGCAATATCATCTACGACACGACAGAATGCGTAGTAAATATTCATGTCGAGACGTTTTTGTTTGGGGAGGATTCGGAACGCCATGGTAAAACTGGAGTTACTGGCGTTGGTGATTTCTATAGCTTGGTTTTGGGCAACAGACATGGTTATGAAGATGACGAGGAAGGATTAGGGCAGATGGTGCCATTGTCAAGATGGATGACTTTGAAATGAAAAAATGGGGGAGCGGCAGTGGAGGTGGAAATGATGGTGAAGTGGTATTGGGAAGCCAGTTGGAAGAGGAGTTGAAGAAAAGGGCTGTGGTCAGAAGCAGGCAGCAATGGCATGGGGTCTTCCAGAAGAAGAAGTTTAGGATGATGGGCGATCGCCCGGGCGAGTGCGATACGGTACTGAAGTTCAATCGTGAGTTCTTCTGCAGGGGTGCTGAGCAATGCCAGCAGATCCATGGACTCCAGAACCGATTCTGTCTGGGATTTAATAGTATCTACATCTGCTTCCGGTGTTTTCAGAAAGGGGAGCGCGATGTTTTCTGCTACAGATAAATCCGGGAGAAGATGAGGGGCTGAAAAAACAACCCCCATGAAACGGGAGCGAAGTGCTGCACGCTTTTCTTCGGAAAGCGAATGTGCGGGATGAGAAAATACCGTGATCTCACCGCTGTCGGGAGCAAAGAAAAGTCCGATCAAATGCAACAGAAGCGATTTTCCGGATTCCGGCGCTCCCGTGAGCAGGGTGTGTTCGTGCGGAAGAATAGACAGGTTGATATTTAAAAGCTGTGTCTTCTGAGGGTACCCAAAAGATTGTTCATGAGAAACATTCTGAAGGGAAATGATGGGAGGAGCTGACATGGAAAAGATAAAGTTGGTGATTCAACTTATAGGATACATGGAATAAGCCGAGTTTAAAGCTTCAGAATATTTTTTAAAAAGGAACGCTCTAGAAATGCTCTAGAAAGCCGCCGATTTGAGCGGTTTGCCGGGGTGAGAAGAAATCTGTTTGCAGAGTGAAACCCAGGTGGCAAGAAACCATGCCAGGAAAAATAATGAAAGGATTTGAAACGGGATAGAGGCCAGATGGAGAAAGAGTGAGTCAGGTGGACAGCCGATTTGCACAATCGCAAGAGACGAAAACGCAATCAATAGATGCACTACAAGCAGAAATAAAAATTGAAGATAGGTGGGGAAGTCCGTACGCAGGAAATGGAAATTTTGTTTAAATGCTTCGCGAAGCGACAGGTTATGAAAAATGAGAAGGTAATGCATGAACGGGAAAAGCAATGTGACGCTCGCAAGAAAAGGAACAGAAAATTTTTGAATGAAATGGAGTGGTGCTACAGGAAATGTTTCCGCAAAGAAAAGTGGAAGCAGCAGTGGAATAAGAATGAAAACGATGACTGCCGACACCTGACACATCGCCCATTTGAGGACAGAGGGCAGACGTTTTAAAGTGAAAGAAAAAATTTCTCTGGAGGTGCGACTGGCTCCGGAAATCCAGATAAATGCGATGATCAGCATGGCAATCTGGATTCCGGTTCCGAGGATGAATTCGAAAAGTTCGGAAAAATGGCTGATAAAAATAAAGCTGTTGAACTGGATGCTCGAAAAAGAGAGGCTGGGATGCAGCAGGAGCAGAAAAAAACTGGGTTTGAAGAGTGCTGCGAGTGCCGTAATCAAACTCAGAGGGTACAGAATCCAGAATGCGCGAGGGAAATGTTTCCGTAGCCCCTGACGAGTTTTGGTTTGCGACTTTTTAAAGTTAAAAAGATAAAGTAATGCCAGGATTGAGGACGCAGGAAATACCGGGGTAATAAAAGCGTACAGCGAAGAGGTCGCCTCCAGCATCGGTTGTAATGCGGCAAGAAAAAGTTCAGGCGGATGAGGAAAGGAAAAATGAAAATCCAGAAAGTTTTCCCGAAAAAAATCCGGTACAATTGCACTCTTGATTAAAAGAATGAGGACTTGAAAAAGGGTATAAATCAGGGAACACGCTAACGGGAGGGTGAAAAGAACAGGGAATTTTGCAAGAATGCGGATTCCATCCAGAAGAGCGGGTTTCAGTGGGGAGAAAAAAACGAGAAGCCACCAGCCGAGAATGAGCGTTGCCAGACAAATCCAGGGATAGATTGCGGGCGACATAGGTGAGAGGGAGGTTACGAGTAGCGAACGTCTTTGCCCGGTTCCATTTCATAATCCAGAACCAGTGCTTCAGCGACGTTGGGTTTGATCAGTTCTTCCACAAATTTTACATGAATCGGGTCTTCCTGATACATGTACAGTTTTTCCATGGATTCAAAATCCATCGCGAGAAAAAACGGCCACTGGTTGTTATCGGAAATCCGTTTTCCACATTTGAGATTGAGCACAACAGGAATTTTGAGGAGTTGAATGCGGGTTTGCATCATAAGCTCCTCAATATGCGACTCAGGAATTTCGGGCTTCAGCCGGAAAAGAACGATGTGGTGAACCATTTTCTTGAATAGGTAAGGATTTTAAGCTGCGTGTGATGGGATACGGTAAGATATCCGAAAATATATTTGGGTATTTTTAAGGCTGGATGAAGTTTAATTTAAAAATATCAAAAGTGCAGATAAATCCAGGTTTGGTTCAGGAGGGATATGTGGGAAGACGGGTTTCGACTCATGTCTTCCAGTTGAACACTCCTTTTTTGAGTGCATACAGGTAACCCACAAAAAGGATCGAAACAAAGCTGAGCATGCTCCAGAGAATCATGGCTCCGCCTGGTCCCGTAATATATTCGCGGAATACCAGTGCCCATGGGTACATGAAGACAACTTCAATGTCGAAAAGAATGAAAAGCATGGCAACCAGGTAAAACTTGATAGCAAACCGTGGGTGCGAATCTCTTCCTTCTGGCAGCATCCCGCATTCGTAAGGAGTGTCTTTAATCGCGTTACGGCGAGCAGAACGTCCCAGTGCAACAGAACCAAATAAGGCGCCGGCAGCAAATCCGATTCCAACAAGTGCCTGCAGTAAAATGGGTAAAAAGTCTTCCATATCTTTCCAAACTAGCAGGAAGTAAAGGGGAGAATCAAGAGGGAACCATAGATAAATGGAGGTTTTTTGCCATTTTCACATTTTTAAGCAGAAAAAGGAAGGCGCCCATAAGGTAGATAACCGGATGACCAGTACTACCTGCATGGGCGCAGATGAATTTCGTCTATTTGATCAGTTCTTTAAGAAATCAAAAATATCAGTTTGTTTTTTGCAGACTGGCTGCGAGAGCCTCTGCATGACCTGTATATTTTTTACCTTCTTTCTGAACCAGACCTCGTGCTACAAGATTCTGAAGTTTTTCGTACGCGCGCAGCCGGAGCATTTCTTCGCCCCCGCTTGCTGCGTTCCGACTCTTCAGATTCTCGTGAACGATGTCAAATAGTTTTGGAAATTCCAGATCGGAGGTATTCGACAGAGCGGAAATAATTTCCTCTGTAACGAGATCCGGAACACGACGTGAAAAAGCACTTTTCCTTTGCATAGCCAAGCACCTAACATAACACAACAAAATATAAAAGCTAATGAAAACCTCTAAATTTATTAAAATCAGGTGTTTTCATGGCTTTTCTGACTGAAATGGGTGAAGTTTTGTTATGTAAGGGCTGAAATATGGGGAGAACTCCTGGAAGTATAGGGGATTTTGATTTTTGGGGTGGTTTAAGGTCAGGGTTCGGGTGTTGGGGTGGCTTCTGGTGCAGGTTCGGAAGGTGTTTCCTGGGTAGATTCGGGAGTTTCCGCTGGGGGCGAGGTGGGTTCCGGTGCATCGGTGGGGGTTCCGGTTGCGGAAGGAAGTGCCGGGAAGAAAGGCAAAGAAGAAATGCTGT